>JAIRYL010000157.1 GCA_031267775.1 Tannerellaceae bacterium | reverse complement strand
CTTGTTTCGCCCGAAAAAGCGGTGGATAGAAACAAAATAGAACGAATCGTAGCGGCAGCAGACGTATATGCCCGTTATTTCAGATTGAATCTGTCTGTCAGGTTTGATATTATTACGTTGATAAAAAGTAACGCGGGATATGAATTGGAACATCTCGAAGACGCTTTTTATGCTCCCCTTCAAAGAAGATAAACGCAAAAATGGATTTCGGCAAGGGCGTATACGCATCAGGCGCCCCCCTACCTTATTTTTCCTGCTTTTTCTAAAGCTATGTTGATGTTGCTGCATATATTGTCGGGGCCTATCTTTTGGTCGAAACCTCCTTTTTTCAACAGGTTATGCACATCGTCATTAACGCCGGAAAGGATTAATTGGATGTTTTCCGCTTGGGAAAGACGCAACAGGCTTTCTAAATTGTGCAGGCCGGTAGAATCTATAAAAGGAACTTTTCGCATCCGTATGATACGTACGTTGGGCTTGTCGCCCAACGTTTGCATCACGCCGTCAAATTTATTGGCTATCCCAAAAAAGAAAGGGCCGTCTATCTCGTATACTTCAACCCCTTGCGGGATGACAAGATTTTCATCGTCGCGCTGGTTTTCGCTATCGCTATTCAGGTTGATAACATCGCGTATGACAGATACGCGCGTAGTTTCCATAACGCGGCGCATAAACAGGAACATCGCCATAAGAAGCCCTATTTCGATAGCAATCGTAAGATCAAAAATGACGGTAAGGAAAAAGGTAGCCAATAATACGGATATATCGCTTTTAGGGCCTTTCAGAAGCGACCGGAACGTACGCCATTCGCTCATATTATAAGAAACCACAATCAAAACGCCGGCCAGACAAGCCATAGGAATGTGTTTGGTAAGCGGGCCTAAAAACAGTAATATCAGCAAAAGAACAATGGCGTGAACAATACCGGCAACCGGCGTGCGTCCGCCGTTATTTATATTGGTCATCGTCCGGGCTATAGCGCCGGTAACGGGAATTCCTCCAAAAACAGGGACTATCATATTCGCAGCGCCTTGCGCTATTAATTCCGTATTTGAATTGTGCTTATCTCCGGTTACGCCATCGGCTACAGTGGCCGAGAGCAAAGACTCGATAGCTCCCAGCATAGCAATGGTAAATGCGGCAGGCCATAGCTTATTAATAGTTTCGATATTAAATGAAATCCCTTCCGGTTCCGGCAGTGAAGCATTGATGATAAAACGGTCTCCTATCGTTTCAATCGTATCAATACCAAAGTAATGCTTCACTGCGTACGCAATAACGGTCAGACATATAATAGAGATAAGCGAACCCGGTATTTTTTTTGATAATCTGGGAGTATAGACGATAATCAGAATACTTGCCAGCCCGATAAGCAAGGGGCCGAGACTTAACGTATGGAAATGGCTAAAGAAGACAATCCATTTAGAAATAAAATCAGCCGGAACCTCGTCTATCGAAAGGCCGAACAGGTCTTTCATTTGCGTAGTAAAAATAGTAAGAGCAATACCGCTGGTAAATCCTACTACAATGGGATAGGGTATAAACTTTATAATCGTACCAAGTCTCAACACCCCCATAATAACCAGCATAATGCCAGCCATAACCGTAGCAATGGCAAGGCCTTCCACACCATAATTCCGGATAATTCCATAAACAATTACAATAAATGCTCCCGTAGGCCCGCCAATCTGCACATTACTCCCCCCAAGGAAAGAAACAATAAAACCTCCAATAATTGCCGTAATTAATCCTTTTTCGGGGCTTACGCCTGAAGCGATGCCAAAAGCAATGGCCAAAGGAAGCGCTACAATACCCACGATGATACCTGCCATGAGGTCGTTCAGGAATTTTTCTTTCGAGTCGTTTTTTAGTATGTTAAAAAGCTTCGGTTTAAAATCAATCTGCCGTTTCATTTTTCTACTTATAGTAACCAGTCGACAAAGGTACGCAGAATTTGATTGATTTAAAAAAAGATTTGGAAGGCAAATAAGTTTTTGCTATATTTGAATTAATTATCGATAAAGATAATCATCTTATTAATGTTATTTATTACATATTCGTATTATGGAAAAAAGTATTAAAGGTACGCGTACCGAGCAAAATTTATTAAAGTCGTTTGCCGGCGAATCGCAGGCAAGGAGCCGTTACACTTTCTTTGCAAGCGTGGCAAAAAAAGAAGGTTATGAACAAATTGGCGGCGTTTTTATGGAAACGGCCGAGCAAGAAAAAGAACATGCCAAACGTTTCTTTAAATTTCTTGAAGGAGGAATGGTAGAAATTACGGCGTCTTTTCCGGCCGGCATAATAGGGACTACGGTTGAAAATTTAACTGCCGCCGCCGGCGGCGAAAACGAAGAATGGTCTGAATTATATCCGGCTTTTGCCGATATAGCGGAGGAAGAAGGCTTCAAAAACATTGCCGTGGTTTGGCGTATGATTGCAAAAGTAGAAAAGGAACATGAACGCCGTTATCTAAAACTTCTTGCAAACCTGAAAGAAGGAAATGTATTTGCAAAAGAAGAAGAAATTGAATGGCAATGCCGTAACTGCGGTTTCGTTCACAAAGGAAAGAAAGCGCCGGATAAATGTCCGGCTTGCGATCATCCGCAATCATTTTTTGAACCTGCGAAGCAAAATTATTAAGGCCCCGGCCTTGTCTAAAAATGAAGAATTAACGTTGGGAGAGCAGCCAAATGAATGGTTGCTCTTCTTTTTTTCCATATCTTTGCGCCATAATAATCATTTATAAATTATAGCGATATGGCAATACCTCCGTTTAAGTATCAGGAGCCGTTTCCTGTGGGAAAGGATCGTACCGAGTATTATTTGCTGACGAAAGAACATGTATCAGTTACAGCATTTGAAGGAAAAGAAATTCTGAAAGTAGAAAAAGAAGGATTAACCAAGCTGGCTAACGCCGCTTTCCGCGACGTAGCTTTCTATTTGCGTCCGGAGCATCAGGCGCAGGTGGCCAAGATTCTTTCCGACCCGGAAGCGAGCGGCAACGACAAATTTGTTGCGCTTACTTTCCTTCGGAATGCGGAAGTATCGGCAAAAGGAAAACTTCCTTTCTGCCAGGATACCGGCACGGCTATTATCACAGGTAAAAAAGGCCAACAGGTATGGACCAACGGCAACGACGAAGAAGCGCTGTCTGAAGGCGTTTATAAAACGTATACGGAAGAAAATTTGCGCTATTCGCAAAATGCGCCGATAGATATGTATAAGGAAATCAACACCGGTTGTAATCTGCCGGCTCAAATAGACTTATATGCTACGCAGGGCAACGAATACAAATTCCTTTGCATTGCGAAGGGAGGGGGCTCGGCAAACAAAACCTATCTGTATCAGGAAACAAAAGCGTTGCTGACGCCCGAAAAATTAGTATCCTTTCTGGTTGAAAAGATGAAATCGTTAGGCACGGCCGCTTGTCCTCCTTATCATATCGCTTTTGCCATTGGCGGTACTTCGGCCGAAACAAACCTGAAAACGGTTAAGTTAGCGTCTGCTCATTATTATGATAATCTTCCTGTTTCGGGAAATGAAGGCGGACAGGCTTTTCGCGATATCGAATTAGAAAAGAAAGTGTTGGCAGAATCTTATAAGATTGGTTTAGGGGCGCAGTTTGGCGGGAAATATTTTGCGCATGATATCCGCATTATCCGTTTACCCCGTCATGGCGCTTCCTGTCCGGTAGGAATGGGCGTATCCTGTTCTGCCGATCGCAATATCAAAGCAAAAATAAACAGGGATGGTATCTGGATTGAAAAGCTGGAAACGAATCCGGGACAATTTATCCCCGAAGCGTTTCGCAAAGCCGGAGAGGGCGAAGTTGTAAAGATTAACCTGAACCGGCCGATGGCCGATATCCTGCATGCGTTAGATAACTATCCGGTATCTACCCGGCTTTCTTTAACGGGAACAATCGTAGTTGGCCGCGATATAGCTCATGCCAAATTAAAAGAGCGTTTGGATAGCGGAGCAGGATTACCTCAGTATATTAAAGATCATCCTGTTTATTATGCCGGGCCGGCAAAAACGCCGGCAGGTATGGCTTCCGGTTCTTTCGGCCCTACGACTGCCGGGCGTATGGATTCTTATGTGGACTTATTTCAGGCAAACGGCGGCAGCATGGTGATGATTGCCAAAGGTAACCGGAGCCAGCAAGTAACCGACGCTTGTAAAAAGCACGGCGGATTTTACCTGGGAAGTATAGGAGGGCCGGCCGCTATCCTGGCTCAGGACAGTATTAAGAAAGTGGAATGTCTCGAATATCCGGAATTGGGAATGGAGGCTATCTGGAAGATTGAAGTGGAAGATTTCCCTGCCTTTATTCTGGTAGATAATAAGGGTAACGACTTCTTTAAACAATTATAAAAGCGGTCTGTTAAATACGGAAAAACGGAGAATAAATGAATGTTCTCCGTTTTTTATGGGCAAACGGGGGGCATTTCAGCATTGAAAGATTCCTTAACGCCTACAAAAACTTTTTTTTCTGCATTTTTCAATCACTTTTTGGATAAGGAATACTGGCGAGTCCTTTCATAAGCGCCTCGAAAAATTAATTAACCAAGCAATACGTAAATTGAAATATGCAAAAGGTAACCGGAATAACTGCGTTTTTTCTCTGGCGTTAAGATGTAATAGGCTGAATGTCAAAAAAAGAATCCGTAGCGGCGTATTGTCTTGCGAACTTTACTAACCTGCTTGGGGAGAAATCAACAGCGCCTATAACCAAGAGATTAGCGAAAACGATACTGGTAGAAATGCATTAAAAATACGTTCGTTTTTAAATCCTGGTTTTTCCAATACTTTTTCAGAAGCAACATTACTTTGCATCACTTCGGCTTCAATACGGTTGATTTCAAGGCTGTTGAACCCGAAATCAATTACAACTTTCAACGCCTCAGTTATATAGCCATTGTTCCAATATTCTCTTTGCAAATCGTAAAATGTACACTCTTTGGTGGTATAATCTATTTCAAGCGATTGATAATCATATCTATCCAGCGTATCTAAAGCATAAGCGTAGTCTGTAATAACTTTTAGCAATCCTGTAGCTTCATCGGCTGTAAGACTTTGAGTATTGATTACATTCATTCCAGCCGCCCGGTAACATAAGTATAGCTTTCCTTGATACGAATATAAAAACCGATTTCCTGAGGAATACCCTCGTATTCAATTAATTTCACAATCAATTTATTACCCTCCTTTTTATGTTCAAACTTATTGAACACATTATTAAAGGCGGCTTCATATTCAAAATCCGAGCTTGGCAATTCTATTGTTATTTCATGCTCATTGGCATTAAGGTGGTTAAGTGTTCCAATATTTGAGTTCAATTCAGGCAAGTCATTACCAGGAACATCCATAAGAACGAACTTTACATTTGCCCCGATAACTGCTTCCCCCTCTTTTGTTAGTGAAACTACAAATACATTATAATAGTTTGATCCTGTACTGAGAGCAAGTTTTCCCGAAGGAAATTCTTTTACGGCCGCACTGTTGAAAACCTGACAGGCGTTTCCCGGTTCTACGGCAACCGTGTTAGTTCCTCCTGTGAGAAGTATATCCGATACGCTCCCTAAACCGTTCTTTTTACCAAGACTCGACAATAAGCACGATGGGCTATAAAAATTATTAGCATTATTGATATATACATCAGAATTTCCAAGTACCGTTTGACCATTGTCCTCGTTCAACATATTAAGCGTAACAGTTCCAACAGGATCATCAGGAGTATCACCATCATTATCGCTTGAACATGCTGCAAAAGATGTTGCAAAGGCCAAAATTGTACTAAACAGGAATAATTTACTGATTTTCATAATACAAATATTTTAAGAAGATACAAAGATACTAATTACATGCCATAAAAACGCTTTAAAATCACCCAATGCTGTCCAGCTATACCCAGGGCAAACGCATCTGCATTTTGTTGCATGTCAACGCAGGAGGCGTCTGATTTTCACACATAAAAAGTCCTTTCTTTGGGCGCGTCCCCCCTCCCTTCGGTCGGGCGGTCGGGCTATCCGCTGCAAGTCCTCGCTCGCCTGCGGCTCGCTGCGGGCTATCCGCTCCTATCCCTCGCGCGTCGCTCCGCTCCAAGGCTCGCGCTTCGCGCTTCGCCCCGCAAAGGAGACGCAAGCATTGCGTCTCTACCTGTGCGCGCGATTTTCAATTTTCAATTTTCAATTCTCAATTCAATAAGTTCTCCATCTTTTCGTCCGTCATTCCGCGCCACCGGCGGATATACTTCCTCATGCGTTCATCTACTTCATTCATAGCGTAAATTTTTAAGGATTAATAAATCAATTTTATTGTAAAGACTGTATCAAAAAACAAAGAAATACTGAAAAACAAAGAAACAAATCAATTTTTCGCCTGAAATTTGCCCGAAAACATAGATATGAATTTTTTTTTCATAGCTGTAACGGAGTTTTTCATATACGTGAACTTTTTTTTTCACGCGCGACATTTTTTTTTTTTCATGTATAACGGTTTTTTCCATGCATACGACCGTTTTTTTCACGCGCATGAAAAAAAAAAGAATCGCGCGACCGTTTTTTTTCACAGCTATGACGTTTTTTTTTTCAT
>JAIRYL010000145.1 GCA_031267775.1 Tannerellaceae bacterium | reverse complement strand
TCCGCCATCCTTCAGCCTGAAAGCGCTTACATACCCCGGTATGCGCGCGCTTTCAGGCTTCGTCTGACAAAAAACAGTTCCAATAAATTTGTATGATTTATTTCCAGACGCCTCCTAATCAGCTTTTCTTCTTTTTCGTTTGTTTCTTTGCAGCCGGTTTTTTGCCGGCTTCATTTATTATTTTCGTCGCTTCCTCCAGCGTAAGCTCTTTCGGCTCTTTTACTGTTTTGGGGATTTTGTAGTTGCTCCCCTTGTAGGCGATATAGGGGCCGAAACGTCCGTTAAGGATTTCCATATCAGGTTCTTCGTCAAACTTTTTGAAGCTGCGCTGCGCTTCTTTGGCGCGTTTTTCGGCAATTAGCCCCTCCGCTTCGTCCAGCGTGATTGTAAGAGGGCTTTTATCCTTGGGGATGGAGATAAATTTGTTGTCGTGGCGGATAAAGGGGCCAAAGCGGCCAATGCCGGCCACCACCGTCTTTCCTTCAGATTCGCCTACGGTACGGGGTAAGTCGAATAGTTTAAGCGCCTCCTTCAGCGTTATGTTTTCGATAGACTGCCCTTTCATCAGCGAGGCAAATTGAGGTTTGGGCGCGTCTTTATCGTCAACCTTCGCCGCTCCCAACTGTGCCACCGGGCCAAAGCGTCCAATCTTTACAAAAACCGGTTTGCCCGTCTCCGGGTCTGTCCCCAATTCGCGTTCGCCCACTTTATGCTCCGTTTTAACGGCAGCCGTTTTCTCAACAATGGGATGGAATACTTTGTAGAATTTGTCTATGGCTTTTGTCCACTCCATCTGATCTTCTGCAATGGCGTCGAATTCTTTTTCCACGTTCGCCGTAAAGTTATAATCCAGCACATCGGGAAAATACGTCATCAGAAAGTCGTTCACCACCATGCCGGTATCGGTTGGCGTCAGTTTGTTGCGGTCGGCGCCGGTGATTTCCCGTTTCTCCGTTTCCGATAGTTTATGATTGACCAGGGCGATAACGGTATAGGGGCGTTCCGCGCCTTCTTTGTCGGCTTTTTCTACATATTCTCTATTCTGTATGGTCTGAATGGTAGGAGCATAGGTAGAAGGGCGTCCGATACCCAACTCTTCCAGGCGGCGCACCAGGCTGGCCTCCGTATATCTTGGAGGGCGTTGCGTAAAGCGTTCGGTAGCTACCATATCTTTCAGCTTCAGCAAATCGTTCACGTTTACCGGAGGCAAAAGCCCGTTTTCCTGCTCTTTTTCATTCTCGTCGTCCGTACCCTCGCGATACACTTGCAGAAAGCCGTCGAATACCAACACTTCGCCAACGGCGGCAAATTTTTCTTTCGATCCGGAAACGTTTATCAGGATTGTTGTCCGTTCGAGTTCCGCGTCAGCCATTTGCGAGGCAATCGTACGTTTGCGTATCAGCTCGTATAACCTCTTTTCCTGCGCCGTTCCGCCGATCGCTTCGTTGTCGATGTAAGTAGGGCGAATGGCTTCGTGCGCTTCCTGCGCGCCTTTTGTTTTTGTGCTGTACCGGCGGAATCTGTAATATCGCTCCCCATACGTTTTCAAGATGGCTTCTTTGGCGGCGCCTAAAGCCAAATCGCTTAAATTAACCGAGTCGGTACGCATATAGGTGATGAACCCCGATTCGTACAGCCGCTGGGCAATCATCATGGTTTGCGAAACCGAATATCCCAGTTTGCGCGCCGCTTCCTGCTGTAATGTAGAAGTTGTAAACGGAGGAGCCGGCGACTTTTTGAGCGGTTTGGTTGAAATATCGTCGACAGAAAAAGTCGCTTTTTCGCAAATACGAAGAAAGGCATAGACTTCTTCTTTTGTTTTGAGCCGCTTATGAAGTTCCGCTTTTAGCAGGGCGAGGCCATCCGGCAGTATAAATTCGGCTATAACCCGAAACGAAGCTTCGGCTACAAAAGCATGAATATCGCGCTCGCGTTCTACAATTAACCTTACGGCAACCGATTGCACGCGGCCGGCAGACAGGGCCGGCTTTACTTTCTTCCACAAGATGGGCGAAAGCTGAAAGCCCACGATACGGTCCAGCACCCTGCGGGCTTGTTGCGCATTTACCAGGTTTATGTCTATATTACGCGGCGTTTCAACGGCATGTAATATGGCGTTTTTCGTAATTTCATGAAAAACGATACGTTTGGTTCTTTCAGGGTCAAGTTTCAGCGCTTCCGCCAAATGCCATGAGATAGCTTCTCCTTCGCGGTCTTCATCGGAAGCCAGCCAAACCGTTTCGGCTTTCTTTGCTTCCGCTTTCAGCTCGGAAACCAGTTTCTTTTTATCATCCGGTATAACATATTCGGGCTTATAGTTATTCTCTATGTCAATACTGAATTCTTTTGTTTTCAAATCACGGATGTGGCCATAGCTCGACATCACTTTAAAGTCTTTTCCCAAGAACTTTTCAATCGTTTTTGCCTTGGCCGGCGACTCCACAATTACGAGATTTTTTTGCATATTTTTAATATTTCTGTTGAAAAACGAGTGCAAACTTACATAAATATTTATAGCAACAAAAAGTTGTAAGAAAAAACTTTTTTTTTAAACGCTTGTCATACAAGTTGGAAAAGTATATCTTCGCAGAATGCGTAGCGTAAGAGCGTTGCGGTAGTGTTACAGTTATAAATTATAAACAGAATCTAATCATGAAGAATCAAATGTCGCGGCGAAGCTTCCTGGCCGCTTCCGGAGCAATTGCAGGAACAACATGGCTCAATCCGTTAAGCGAGGTAAAAGCCGAAACGGTATCTTCCCAGTCGAAAACGTTGAAAAAGCTAAAGGTATCTTTAATAGGCACAGGTTCGAGAGGTTGCGGCATGTGGGGAAGCGACCTGGTAAAAGAATATCCCGATTCAATAGAGTTTGCGGGGCTTTGCGACAAAAACCAGGGGCGCGTGGAAACAGGCAAGCGTTTGATAGGCGTTTCCTGCCCGGTTTATACGGATTTTGAAAAAATGATGCAGGAAACCAGGCCGGACGTCCTGATTGTTACAACGATGGACGCCACCCACCATGAATTTATTATTCGCGGCATGGAATCAGGCGCCGACGTCATTACGGAGAAACCCATGACGACCGACGAAAAGAAAATTCAGGCTATCTTGGACGCTGAAAAGAAAACAGGAAAAAAATGCCGGGTGACATTTAATTATAGATATTCGCCTCACCGGGCAAAAATATGGGAATTATTAAACGCCGGCGAAGTGGGAGAATTAACGTCGGTCGACTTTCACTGGTATTTGGATACGTCTCATGGCGCGGATTATTTCAGGCGGTGGCATCGTTTGGTAGAGTGCGGAGGCTCTTTATGGGTGCATAAGGCAAGTCATCATTTTGATTTGTTAAACTGGTGGATAGACAGCGACCCGGAATCCGTTTATGCGCTGGGAGGATTGAACTTCTATGGTAAAAACGGCAAACACAGGGCGGAAAATTGTCGCTCTTGCCCGCATACGGGCACGTGTAATTTTTATTTTGATATTATGAAAAACAGCTACTATAAACAATTGTATGTAGATAATGAGTCGTACGACGGTTATTTAAGAGACGGTTGCGTTTTCAGAAACGACGTGAATATCTTTGATAAAATGGCGGCTACCATTCGTTATGCCAATGGCGTACAAGTTTCGTATTCATTAACGGCTTATTCGCCGTATGAAGGATACCGTATCGCTTTTAACGGCACAAAGGGCCGGATAGACGCATGGGTGCAGGAATCGCATCCTGCGAGCGACGCGAGTTATGATGAAATCGTGCTGTTTAAAAATTTTTCCCGCCGGGAATATATCCAGATACCTTTTGGAACATCCGGACATGGAGGAGGAGACAAGTTGCTGAAAGACCAAATATTCCTTCCCGACACGCCCGATCCGTTTAAACAGTGCGCCGGAACAAGAGACGGCGCATTTGCCTGCCTGGTAGGAATAGCGGCGCGTCAGAGCATTGCTTCCGGAAAACCGGTTGATATTGCAAACCTGACCACCCTGAATCCGCAGGCGGTAAAAGAATACAGACGCGTTTAATCCGGTTTAACAAGGGCAGTCCTGATGTGCCGCAAAGGGAAAAGAACAGGGCAAACGCATTGAATTGAGAATGGAGAATGGAGAATGGAGAATGAAAATAAATCGAACCAAAAAAATGCACGAAAAGCATTCTACCCATGCAAGAAGCCTCTGATACATTTGCAATTTCTCCATGCTCCATGCTGCTTTCTGCCTTCTGCCTTCTGCCTTTTTAATTCTCCATTCTCCATTCTCCATTTAATTAGGTCGGGCTATCCGCTGCAAGTCCTCGTCCGCTCCGCTCCCTCCGGGCTATCCGCTGCAATCCCTCGCGCGTCGCGCCCCCTTCGGCGTCGCTCAAAGGCTCGCGCTCCGCCCTTCGCCCCCCCCGCCGCCCAAAGAAAACCCGCCCCGATTATCCAAAACCCGCCCCATTATACGTAGGGGCGACCCTTGTGGTCGCCCTTTGCTTATCAACCTGAGTTCGATATAATGAGTGTAACAATTTTAGTATAAGCCACTTGCATTAATAGATGCAAAAGTTTAACCCGGATTATCTCCGTGTCGAACCTGTTTT
>JAIRYL010000092.1 GCA_031267775.1 Tannerellaceae bacterium | reverse complement strand
TTCAATTTCGAATAAAAAGTTCTATATAAATATACGTCGCCGGTATAGCCATAAGGACACTGTCTAAGCGATCCAGCATTCCTCCATGACCGGGAATTAAATGACCGGAGTCTTTAATTGTAAGCGTTCGCTTTAACAACGACTCTACCAAATCGCCCCAGGTAGCAAAAAGAACAACAGTAGCTGATAAGCCCAACCAATTATACCAACTTAAATCCGGTATGTAGTAAGCGAATAATTGAGAAGAAAGTAACACGACAATAAGGCCTCCCCAAAAACCTTCCCAAGATTTCTTAGGAGATATTCGCTCAAAAAGACGGCGCTTACCCATAGTAGAACCTACCAGATAGGCGCTGGTATCATTTAACCATACAAACGCAAACAGTACGAATGCAAATAAGGGCGTAAATACGACTCCGCCCGAAACGGCAGGGGTAAATATGATACAATTCAACAAAGAAAACGAACCGGCGCAATATATCTGGCCTAATAAAGTATAAGCCCAATTGTTTATAGGATTGGAATCTTTGCGATAGAACTCGGCAATAAATATATACATTAAAAAAAAGAGATAAGGAAGAAAAATCTCCTTCCCCGACAGTTCGTTTACATAAACAAACGTTGAAAAGAAAAGATAAACGCCTCCCGATATATCGATCAAACGTTCCGGCAAAGCGTTCTTATACTGAATTAAAAGCCCGGAAAACTCCCATAAGGTTAGCGCTATAACCAAAGAAAAAACGGATAAAAATACGTAAGGATGTATATATATTCCACTTACGATAATGACAACGAATATAGCCCCGGCTAATGCTCTTACAACTAAGTTTTTCAAGATTACAATTGGTTTACGTATTACTCTGCTTCTTCAAGCGATTGATTCGCTTGCTTTTCTTTTTCCTGTTGCTCTAATATTTCTTCGGAACGAGAACCCCATGCGCGTTTACCAAAGATATCTTCTACATCTTCCGCATAGATCACTTCGCGTTCTAATAATACTTTTGCCAGCTTATTATGTCCTCCGGCATATTCTGATAAAATCTGTCTGGCGCGAGCATATTGTTCATTAACCATACGCTGAACTTCATGGTCTATTAATTTGGCCGTTTCTTCGCTATATGGTTTGGTAAATCCCCAATCCTGACCGGATGAATCATAATAATTTAAATTGGGTAATTTATCACTCATCCCGAAATAAACCACCATCGCATACGCTTGCTTGGTTACGCGTTCCAAATCATTGGAAGCGCCGGTTGATATTTTGCCTAAGAATAATTCTTCCGCAGCGCGCCCGCCCAATGTTGCGCACATTTCGTCCAACAATTGATCGCGCGTGGTGATTTGACGCTCTTCCGGCAAATACCAGGCAGCTCCCAACGCTTTTCCTCTCGGAACAATCGTTACTTTTACCAATGGGTTTGCATATTCGAGCAACCAGCTCAACGTTGCATGACCGGCCTCATGGTTAGCAATACTGTTCCGCTCGTCGGCCGTCGTTATCCGCGTCCGTTTTTCCAAACCGCCGACAATACGGTCTACCGCGCTCATAAAATCTTCTTTCTGAACAAATTTCTTTCCGTTACGAGCGGCTATCAACGCAGCTTCATTACAAACATTAGCAATATCGGCGCCTGAGAAACCGGGCGTTTGACGGGCAAGGAACTCTGTATCTACGCTATCGTCTATTTTAATCGGACGTAAATGTACGCCGAAGATTTCTTTCCGTTCATTCAAATCCGGCAACTCCACATGTATCTGGCGGTCAAAACGTCCGGCGCGAAGCAGGGCTTTATCCAATACATCGGCTCTGTTTGTAGCGGCTAAAATAATGACGCCGCTGTTAGATCCAAAGCCGTCCATCTCTGTCAACAATTGATTCAGGGTATTTTCCCGTTCGTCATTGCTATTCATGTTTACATTTTTACCGCGGGCGCGTCCTACGGCGTCAATTTCGTCTATAAAAACAATACAGGGGGCTTTTTCTTTTGCCTGGCGGAATAAATCGCGCACGCGCGAAGCGCCTACCCCGACAAACATTTCTACAAAATCAGATCCTGATAAAGAGAAAAAAGGCACATCCGCTTCACCGGCAACAGCCTTTGCTAATAATGTCTTCCCTGTTCCGGGAGGGCCTACCAGCAAAGCGCCTTTGGGTATTTTTCCTCCTAATTCCGTATATTTGGCGGGATCTTTTAAAAACGAAACAATTTCTTCTACTTCTTGCTTGGCTTCGGATAAACCTGCTACATCTTTAAATGTAACTTTCTTATCGCTGTCTTTATCAAATAACTGGGCTTTCGACTTTCCCACGCTGAATACATTGCCGCTGCCTCCGCCGCCGCCTCCCGACATCCTGCGCATCAGGAATATCCAAAGAATAATAAAAAAGGCAAACGGAGCTAATGAAAGCAAAAAATTCCAAACGGTATCATCGCCTTCTTCAAAATTAATCTGGGTAGTAATCTGATTTTCAACTACCGCTTTATCATAGAAATCTGAAAATTTATCGGCGGAAGGAATTTGTACAATCACTTTGGGAGCGTCGCCCATTTTAGCGCTGTCTCCTTTAAATACCAAGCCTCTTTTTCCTGCTCTAACAGTAGCTTCCAATGTGTTCTTTTTATTAAAAACAGTCATTTTTTCGAAAACATTGTCTTGGGTCAATCGTTGAAACTCTGTCCACCCTACTTCTTTTGTCGACGACGAACCGCCTGTTAAATAAAGAGCAATAAGCATCACAATAATCAGCCCATACATCCAATAAATATTGAATTTGAACATCTTATTTGATTTTTCGTTTTTGGGGAATTTATTATTCGACATACTCTGATTTCTTTTTTTAATCAATATCCGGGATTGTGTTTACTTTTGAATCAGCCCAAAGGTTTTCCAAATTATAAAACTGCCGCTGTTCCGGCAAAAAAATATGCACCAGAACCGTCCCGTAATCCATCCCAATCCAATGAGCATGCTGGTAGCCATCTACAGAAAGCGGTTTTTCCTGCGATTCTTTCCGGGCAAAATCCCATACGGAATCCGAAAGAGCGGATACTTGCGTAGATGTATTTCCCTCTCCTATTACCATATATTCGCAAATAGCGCCTGAAATTTTGGTTAAGTCTACAGTTACAATATTTTTACCCTTCTTTTCCTGAAGGCCTTTGATAATTGATTTAACTAATTCTTTTGTTTGATCCATGCATTAACTATTATAAGGGAACAAATATAATTCTTAAATTTGGTATGTTAACGATATAACACCAATAAATAAATATTTGTTTCAAAAATTTGCTCTAAATAAAAAACCCTCTATCTTTGCACCGATAAAATTGTTCTATGGTGTAATGGCAGCACAACAGATTCTGGTCCTGTTTGTCTAGGTTCGAATCCTAGTAGAACAACGGTCGTTTAAATTAAACCGCTTAGAAAGCTGTTTGGAAATAAACGTTACAAATTTATCTGAAACGTCTTTTTTGCGGGACGAAGCCCGAAAATGCGCGGTTATCGTTCTGTATTTTCAAACTCTTCATATCCGTTGTATTCTTCACT
>JAIRYL010000070.1 GCA_031267775.1 Tannerellaceae bacterium | reverse complement strand
TACGTTCCTGCTGTCGCAAGCTTTTTGGCTCCGGGCTTTACGTAATGACTTACATGCTTCATGACATAATATTCGGGGGTATATGTAAATGTCTTGTCTTCGTTGACTACCACTAATGAATTTTGCGCCCAGCCCCACCGGCTCACTCCTCCCTGCATAAGAGACGTATTCCAGTAGGCATATCCGGATGTTCCATTATTCAGGTAATGCTTCATCAACCCCCATGCATAAACGGCGCCACTCCAGTCGTTTTTGCCATCTCCACATTCCTGTTCGGATTGATACAGTTTCATGTCCGGATACTTTTTATGCAATCCGGGAATCGCGCCTTTTCCCGCCCATTGAAATCCTATGCCGGTAACGTATTGGCTACTGGCCGGATCTGTCAATATAGTGTCTACCAACGCTTCGTTGGCTCTTTCCATCGTTCCAAACATAATTTCAACGCCTTTTTCCTGCATGGCAGGGCCTAAATAGCAGCCGATAAAACGGGCCAGGCCGGCGGCCGTCCAGCAGCAACTGGGGAATATCTGGGCGGAGTTGAACTCATTCTGAGGCATAATTCCAAAAATATCGATATCGTTCGCCCGGTAAGCGTCGATAAACTTTGAGAAATAAAGCGCATAAGCTTTCAGGTAAGCGTCTTCCTGGATAAACATGTCGGTTCCTTCATATCCCTGGCGGTCTTCCGGCAAACCGTTGTCAATATAGGCGTCTTCCCCGTCGCGTTTGGGCGCGTCGGCAAGCCGGCGGGCCATAGCTGCTGTTGAACGGCTCGCATAATGCTTATTATATTTCATCCACGAAGGAGGGCTCCAGGGAGAAGCCCATATTTTCAGGCTCGGTAAATACTTTTGGGCGTTCTTTATAAAGGGGATAAGCGTTTTTTTATCATTTTCAATGGAGAAATCATTCATTTCAAAATCGCCTTCCGTTTCGTTGTAAGAATACCAGTCCAGCGCAAAATCGTTGGCGGCAACAGGCATTCTGCATAAGGTGAAATTTGCCCCTGCGCCCGGACTGAACAGTTCTTTCATGATTTCTTCCCGTACCTGCGGATCTACTGCGCAAAGCGACGTCCATCCGAGTTCATTAAAGCAAGCGCCAAATCCTTCTATGCGCTGCCTTGTATGGGATAAATCGAGAATAACGTCTGCGTCGCCCGAAATGTCGCCCGGCGTTACAGGCTTTTGAGTTTGCCAATACGAATTTTCTGTTGTTGCCACCCATTCCGCATCAGGCTTTTGGGTAGTACAGGAAAAGCCGGTAAATACCAATATCCCTAATACGCCTAAATTTGTTTTCATATCATTTTAATTTAATTCAGATTTTTCTCAGTCGGGCTTAACTGTCTCCCGTCAGATTTTTTCAATCATAAAATATGCCATAGTTTTCTATATCAGGTATCTGTTGATATAGAACATAACCGTCGGCCGTTTCCGCAATCAATCTAAATTCCGAATACGAATACGAACTTTTTTCAGTTCCAATGCAGAAACGTCCAAGACGTATTATGGGTTTATCCGGAATACCTTTCCGATAATATATTTTAGTTCCAACGGGCAATTTACGCGAGTCAAATGCTTGCCAGTTTTCTTGAAGCCCTGTCCTTAAAATAGTTCCTGCATATTCCCCGATAAACGATTTTATTTGTTCCTGACTAAAAACGCTTCGCTCAAACGGACTATATAAACAATACTCCATAACGATAAATTCATCATCAGGAAAACGCTCTAAAAGCACGCTTGCATTGTAATTGCGTATTTCTTGAAGCGGTTTTTCTGTATCAACCGCACTTCTTTTATGCAGCGTCTTACACGCTATGAAAGAAAATACTCCCATAAGAATCAGTATGTTAATACAATGTCGTTTAGTTAAGCTGTAATTTTTTTTGTTCATACCCTGTCGGATTCAACAGTTGCTTCATCGTATTTTTTCCGGTAAAGATACGCTTTTTCCAACCATGACTGAACCGTTCCTTTGGAAATATTTCCCTTATAGGCTTACAGAAAGCCGACTCTTTTTCAGGAGATTCGTCTTAGGCAAGCCATTTATTTACTGCCGTTTTTCTTTTGGCAAAGATTTGTCTGACTAAATATCAGAAGTTTATGATTTTGCTGTACAACTATGATACAAACGCCTCCTAAGCCTGTATTCTTGAAATATACCGGTTTTGTGAAGCGGGCAATTCCGGTATGAATACACGTAACACATTCTTCCCGTCTATGTTTTCCACTTTAATATCCGTAATGCCCGCCCGCATCGCATAAAGGCTTCTCTTATTGAATATCTTTCAAAAACAAGGTATGCGGATTTGCATACATCGTTTTTAGGTCGCGGATATAGTTTTCGTCAACCGGTTTTCGCTTGGCAGGGTCTTCGTAATACGTATTTCTCCATGTCAGGAAATAAGAGAGCGGGCGCTTTTTCATGATATGAATCAAATCCTCGCTTATATTGCCGCATTCGCTTAAAGCGCATAGTTTTCCTTTTTCAAGGGCAAGAGGCGAGATGAATCCCAGAGCGTTGTCTACGGCGGTATTAAATTCGCTTCCGTATCCATACCAGTCTAAAGAAAGCATATCTACATATTCGTCTCCCGGATACCCTTGCATATATTGCTCCTGCGAAAATACCTTATCCGTATTATAGGCAAACAGGATATTGTGCAGACCTTTGTTTCTTAAATAAGTAACGGTATATCGCCACAATTCGGCATATTCTTCGTCCGTACAACGGGTGGTTCCCCACCAGAAGAAGTTTCCGGAATGTTCGTGCCATGGGCGGAATATAAAAGGAATCAGCTTGCCGGTATCATCTTTCCAGGAATGGAAGTAATCGGAAAGAATATCCAGCCAATGATTAAAAAGGGTATTGTTTTCTCCCTTAGGAAGAATAGACTTTACCGCATCGAGGCCGCCGGCCGACAATTCCTTTACGTCCCACGACGAGCCCTGCCCGTTAGCTGTTTTGACGCCTTCGTATTGAGAAGTTATCGGATTGACCGCATGCCAGCTTACCGTAATAATACCATGGCGTTTATGGAAAATCTTAACCTGTTGCGTTATTTGCGCAAAAGAAACAGAATCGAGGCTCCTGTCTCTTCCCGTTTCAATTTCGCCTAACTCAAATCCCGCAACAGCCGGATAATCGCCCGTTAGTTCTTTTATGTCCGAACGGTCTTGTTCATACCACCAGGTATGTCCGTACATCAAATCATCCTGATGCCCGTACATAACGCCTTTTTTTTGAAGCTCCATTAAACGGAGGAATAATTGCCGGGCTTCAGGCGTTGCCTGCGGGTTTGCCGGACGATGCTTTTGCCCGGCGCCATACAATGCGGCCGGAAGCATGACTGACAGGAGGAGGAAGAGGCTTATTGTTTTCATGTAATTCTTTTTTAATACGTTTTATCGGATAGGCGAAATATATATTTCTCGTTCGTATGCCTGCGGTTGTACCCGGTAAGCGGGGAGGATAGAACGCGCCGTACATCCTACGCCGGACGTAGCATAGTCTAAGTTGAACGTAATACCCTCCTGTTCCTGCAATTGATAGGTATACATGGCTTTTGTAAGATTCACGGCAGAGTAGGGGTGGGCGTTAAAATTGAAAAGCCTGTTTGCTTTGAACTGGATACCGTAGCCGTCGGCATGGGTCATTTTCACCCACCGGTTGTCTGTTCTTAATCCGTAATCCTGCGGGATAAGGTACGGTTCGTACATATCTTCTACGGTAGATTTGTAAACGTCTACTTTGTAACCTGTTTTCCTGTCGGGATAATTTTCCTGAGGGCCTCTGCCATACCATTCTACCTGGTTGAGGTTTTTGTTCAATGTCAGCGTTAATCCGATACGGGGTAACCATGCCGGCATTTTTCCATGGGGAAGAACGCTGTGCCTGATGGTCATTTCTCCGTATCCGTTGATAATGTAGGTATACAGGTTCTCAAAGCCGTTGCTCTGCATTCCCCAGGTATACAGGTCTTTTTTCTCCATCGTACTGCTTCCTGTCAGATAAATATCCCTGACGTTTACATACACTTTCCCGTTTGTTTCAAAAGCGTCGACAGACAGCGGGATATGCGTCAGCGTATCAAGCCCCATGGTATAAAACTCGGTAACGATATGCCGTCCGTACCCGGTTTTCCAGTGCGAAGAATGAATCGTGTGCGAATTCCATTCATCCTGTTCGTTGGCCAACGGCGCGCGCCAGACATTTAGCTTCAGAGGAGATTGCAGCATTTCTTTCCCTCCGAAACGGATCGACTGCAACAGCCCGCTTGTACCCTCAAAGGAATAAGAGAAACCGTTGCCGGTTATCATAATTTCTTTATCCGTTTGATGCAGGCTGATTTTACGGTTGCGCCTGTCTACAACAGGTTCAAATACCTTGTACCAGGGCAAAACAAACTGTTCCCAAGCCACTTCATGCTTGGCGTATGCCCACAACTCATCTTTTTTCAGAGAAAAACTCAGTAGTAACGTATATTCGGCGCCCGGTTTGATTGCCGGTTTGGTATAAGGAATCCGGATAATTTTTTTACTCAACGGCGGAATATCCAGGGTAAGATCTTCTTCTTTCAGGATAATACCATCTCCAATCAGCGTCCAGCGCATATTGTAATAAGAACTGTTAAGGAAATGATTCCTGTTCCAAACCTCCACATATCCATTTTCAGCGTCTAAGAGCTTTACGGAAATGGGCTGAACGCTTTTCTTCATCTGCCACATCTCCGGCTGAACGGTGCGGTTAGGCCAGATGCTTCCGTAGGTACGCGCTCCAATACCGTAACTGTAGAATTGCCCTCCGTCTGTTTCCTGCTCAAAGTCGAGCCATAAAACGGCTTTATCGGCTTGCAATTCTTCCGGTTTAAAAACGTTGGTAAAGACGCCTACGTTGTCCAGCAGCGCGTCGCAAATATAAACGTCTGTTTCCTGTCCGTGTATTTCGGCATTACGTCCGATATTGATGGGGAATGGGAAATTTTTTATTTCCCCCGACGCCTTGCCCTCTGCTACTTCTTTACCGTCCAGCCAAATGGCCATGCGTTGCCCGTCGTAAGTAGCTGTAACCCGACGCCAGCGGTTCTCCCAATCTTCGGGCAACGGCGCATTGATCCGGTACGCTTTGTCGGTATAGATATAAAACTCCAGCGAATCGCTGCCTCTCTGCTGCAATCCGAATTGGTAACTGCCTTTTGTTATCAGGGCGCCACAACTGCTTATTAATTTACGCGGATATATATCGCAGGCTATCGTCAGTTTATCCCCGGTAATTTCCATATTGTCCGAACGATAAACTTCCACCCATTGATCATGCCCGTTCAGGTCGAGCGCTTTCCCATGTCCGGTTTCTATTAATTGGGCATTACCCATTAAGTGCGCGGGCGTATTATACGGAGAAGCGTCCTGCAAAGCTCTGACCCGTTCCGTTACTCCGGTACTGACAAAATCCCAGATAGCCCCTCCCATGGTGCGGGGATGTTCGTAAATAACGCGCCAGTAATCGTCTAAGCCTCCCCCGCCGTTTCCCGCAACAGAGAGATATTCATCCATAAAGGAGGGACGAAGCTCGTCGCTGTCAGGCGAAACGCCCACCTGGATTTCCAGCTCCAGCGGAGTAGGGTAGCGTGGCGCGATGATATCTTCTGCCGGATGAGAAAAAGCGTTTCCTCCGTACATCCAATAACGGGTATTGTCATATTTCTGCCCTTCTTTTATCACTTCGGCAATGTTAAAACCCTCTCCGCTTTCATTACCCGCGCTCCAGAATAATATACACGGATAATTCCTGTCTCTCAACACCATGCGGCGTACGCGCTCTTTGTACATCTCTGTAAATTCAGGCATGTCGGATACAAATTCCGTAGCGTGCGCCTCTACGCCCGCCTCGTCTATAATATATAATCCATACTCGTCGGCCAGTTCAAGGTATCTGTTTACAGGAGGATAATGCGATGTACGTACCGCATTGAAATTAAACTGTTTTAATATTTCAAAATCTTTACGAATTGTTTCTTCGTCTATTACATGTCCGGATTCGGGATGTTGCATGTGCGAGTTCTGGGCATTAACTTTTACAGGAACGCCGTTGAGATAGAATACGCCATCCCGTATCGCTGTTTCTTTAAAACCGATACGTGTTTCCATCTGGTCTGCTACCTGCCCGTCGGAAGCGAGCAGTTGCATTTTAAGCGTATACAAGTCGGGCGTTTCTGCCGTCCATTTTTTAGGATTTGTTATTTTCTGTGCCAGTTCCACCTGTTTATTGGCTGAATCCGGCGAAAAAAAGGCGCTCTTAAATTCGGAAACCAACTGCTTTTCGGAATCGAACAATTGAGCGTTTAGTTGATAGTTTGCAGAACTTGCGGCAAACGCCGCGCCGTCATATCTTTTCACGGCTGTTTTTATTGTTAGCAGGGCGTCTGTATAGGTATCGTCAAATTCAGTAACGATCTGCCGGTCGAACAAACGGATCGTTGGCGTTGCATATAGCCATACGGCGTCAAATATCCCCGACAACCTCCAGTAATCCTGCCCCTCCAGATAATAACCGTCGGAATATTTAGTAACCAGTACGGCGATATAGTTTCGTCCGCTTTTCAGATAGTCCGTAACATTATATTCGGCCGGTTCCTGTCCGCCTTCGTTATACCCGACTTCTTTTCCATTGATCCACACAAAAGAAGCCGACGCAACCTTTTCAAAACGCAAAAATACCTGGCTTCCTTTCCATTCGGCAGGCAAAACAAACATCTTCAGGTAGGCCCCCGTGGGATTATATTCTCTTGGAACATAAGGGGGATTGGCTTTAAAAGGCGCATGTACGTTGCGAAATAGCTTATCTCCGTAGCCAAGCATTTCCCAATTAGACGGAACGGGTATCTGTTCCCATCTTCTGCTGTTGAAATTCTCCGTATAAAAATCGGCGGGGATTCCTTCCGGTATATCGCTATAGAAGAACCGCCAGTTTCCATTAAGAGACAGGTTTTTTTCGGGGATATAATAAGCCCTGCCTTCTTCTTGATTTACCTCGAAAACAGAAGTGTTTTCTATATAATCGTAAATACTCTTGTTTAAAAACGATAGCTGCTGTGCGTTTGTTCCGGTAAAAATAAGGATAAAACAACAGAATATGCAGAATAAAGGCCGTCTCATTTTTTATAAATTACTAAAGGTTTCCACATGAATAAAGTCGATAAAAAAACAAACAAATAGAAAAAAGCTGTAAATCAATAATGACATAAAACAGGAGCAACCAGTAATATCTATTGTTTGTTCTGGAAACAAAAATAATTCAATTTTCCGAATTATCACATTTATTATTAAATAAAGATTTATTCAATAGCAATCCGGTTCGTTTATCAGGCCGTTTTGCTTTGAGCAGATTGCAGCGACAGGCCTCTGTTGCTAAAGCAAAGAGAGGCGTCGGCGGGTGATTTGATCCTGCGTTTATACCTGTTTCGAGTTCTTAAAATTACGCTAAACCGGATTCTTTATTTTTGAACAACAAGATCAACAGGCACAATAATAAGCACGTAGACAGGGTGGAAATAAGAAACAGCGCTTCCCAGTTGCATGTATCGCCCAGCCTGAATACGTCAATCAGATATCCGTTCAGGAATGTGCCGATAAGATAACCTACCCCCCAAACGGCAAATGAAAGGAATCCTTGCGCCTGCGCTTTCATGGCGCCGGGTGCAGCTTGGTCGGTATACACTTGTCCTCCAATAAAAAACAGCCCGAAAATCAATCCGTGTACCAGAATACCCGTTATATAATAAACCTGCTGGTCCAGTTCCACTCCCAGATAAAATGTTATGTATCGTATAATCATGGCGATTAGTCCGAATATCAACGTCTTTTTGATACCGAATTTCACCATGATCGTTGTCGTAATGATAAGGAAAAATATTTCGGCAAATTGTCCCCAGTTCATCGTAACGGTTATATGTTTTACATTCATATCCGACAGAAAAATAGAACCATATAAATGATAAAGATTGAATGGAATGACGGCAAGGAAAGAGATAAGCATAAAAACAAAGAAATTGCGTTTCCTGAGCATAGAAACCACGTTCCACCCCAACATATCTTTTACGGAAAGCCGCTGGCTTTTGTCGGCCGTTGCAGGCGTATGGGGTAATAACAGATTGAGTGCGGCGGCAACAAAGCAGGTAGCCGCGCCACAGTAAAGTGGAAGCGCCGTACCGTCAAAAACAGCCACGCCGAACACATAAATAGCCGCCTGACTGAATAAACCGGAAGCCACCCACCCAACCGAACCCAGCACCCGTATGCGCGGAAACTGATTGGCCGGCGCATGACGCATGGCAATAGCGCTTGTCAGACTCCATGTAGGCATATAGCATAACATGGCAAGCATAACGGTAACCAGCAACCCTGTAAAATCAGTCTGTTGCGTAGCAAGCAGCAATAAAACGCCTGTCGACAGATTTAGAATGGCCAACACCTTTTCGCTTGCCACATACCGGTCGGCAATTACGCCAACAAACGGAGAAGCCATCGAACCGATAGCCATCGAACTCAAAATAAAAGAAACCTGATGCATTTCTAATTTCAGCGTGTTAGCCAGATAAGCGGCCATAGGAACCCACCATACGGCGAGCAATACATATTGCATAAACATCATTACGCCTAAGCGCAGCAGATCGGTTTGCAGTCTTTTCATAAGATAAAAATATTATTAGGTTAATTCGCGGGCATAAAGATAACACACTTTTTTAATAAAAAAACAATACAGGAATTATTTTATTGTTTCATGTACACCATTACTTAGGAGGCGTTCGTTGAAATGCTTCTCGAATGGGACGGCTTAAAAAACGCAAGGCGTCCTTTTTGTTAATAAATACAAATCTGCATGAATCTTATTAAACTAATTATTCCTTAGAACGTCTATTTTACACGAATCTGATATTCTTCGTATAAAAAAGTTAAGTAGTGTTGATTATGAAAGGTAAGATATTTATTGGTTTGTTGATTGGATGTTTTTTTTCGTCGCCTGTGCTGGCGCAACGGTCTAATGTAGGACTAAAAGGGATTATTGTTGAAGAAGGGACGAATACGCCTGTAGAACAGGCTACAATCCGCCTGTTGAATGTTCAGGACAGTACCATGATAAACGGAGTGGCCAGTTCGCGCAACGGAAGTTTTTCGCTGAAAAACGTTAAACCGGGTAATTACCTCTTGCATATTTCCTTTGTTGGGTTTGAACCCTTTTATCAGCCTTTGCAAATTACCGGGAGAACCAATCCGGTAGACGTTGGCAAATTAGCGCTTAGCGACGGCTCGGTTCTTTTGGGAGAAGCCCTTGTGATAGGTAAAGCGCCCGAAATGGTGGTGCGTAACGATACGATTGAATACAATGCCGATTCGTATAAAGTAACGGAAGGGTCGGTGCTGGAAGACTTGTTAAAAAAGATGCCGGGCGTAGAAGTTGATAGCGAAGGGAAAATTACCGTAAATGGAAAAGAAGTTAAAAAGGTAATGGTAGACGGAAAGGAGTTTTTCTCCGACGATCCTAAAGTTGCTTCTAAAAACCTGCCCGCTCAAATGATTGACAAACTGCAGGTGCTGGACAAAAAAAGCGATATGACCTTGATGACGGGCTTTGACGACGGCGAAGAAGAAACGGTGATAAACCTTACCGTCAAACCGGGAATGAAGCAGGGATGGTTTGGTAACGCCTTTGCCGGATATGGCAGCGACGAACGATACGAAGGAAATTTTATGGTGAATCGGTTTTATAACAACAACCAGTTTACCATTATGGGCGGATTGAACAATACAAATAATATGGGATTTTCAGACCTTGCCTCTACGATGTTTCAAGGCATGGGCGGCGGCATGGGCGGCGGCCCCCGTTTTCAGGGAGGAGCCGGCAGCGGGATCACCCGGTCGGGGAATATCGGTACGAATTTTACAAGGGAATTTAATAAAAAACTGACATTAAACGGGAATGTTCGTTACAGCCATTCGGACAATGACCTTTTTGGAGATAGCAGAGACAGGAAGATTCAGCCCGGCGACAGCCTCCAGCATCAGCAGAGCGAAAGTTCGAGAAACAGGAAATCGGACAATTTTGGCGTGAATTTCCGTCTGGAATGGAAGCCGGATACCATGACCAGTATCATTTTCCGTCCGAATTTCAGTTATAGTAAAAGCGAAAATGTTTCGTCCGAAGAATACGTTACCTTGCAGGGACTGAAAGATACGGGCGAGGCCTTGATGGATTCGCTCAATAAAGGCGGGTCTTATACGTCCAACCAGGGAAATGGATATAACCTTGACGCGCGCCTGGAAATAAGCCGGAAGCTCAATAGCAAAGGGCGCGTGGCAAGCGCTTCTTTCTCGGGAGGATACAGCGATTCTGACGAAAATGGCACGGAATACTCCAACACATATTATTTTGACGGCAGAGACGCGGCGAGCAGCAATAAGTTAATAGACCAGCAATATCAATACGGCAACAAAGGATATAACTACCGCGCTTACTTCTCGTGGGTAGAACCCTTGGGACGGAATAACTTTCTTCAGGCTACTTACAGCTTTAGCCGGCGCAGTCAGGAGGCGCTTAAATATACGTATGCAAAAGACGGCGCGGGAGATTATACAGCCCTCGATACGGCATACAGCCAGAGTTACCGCAACGATTTCGTCAGCCAGCGGGCCAGCCTGAGTTTCAAATCGCAACGGCAGAATTTTAATTATACAGTCGGCCTGAACCTCGACCCTTCTTATAATAAAAGCGAAACGTTTATTGGAGATACCATCCTCTCCTCCATTTCGAGAAATGTGCTGAATCTTTCGCCTATGGCGCAGTTCAACTACATATATAATAAGCAGACAAACCTGCGCATAGATTACAACGGACGGACAAGCCAGCCCGGCATGACGCAACTGCAACCCGTAGCAAACGTATCGAATCCCAATAATACAATCATCGGTAATCCGGATCTCAAGCCTTATTACACCAACAACCTCTTTGTACGTTTCCAGAAATTCCTCCCCGAAAAACAAACGGCTATTATCCTCATGGCCGACGGAAACTATGTGCTAAACGCCATCGTATCGGAGCAAACCAATCTTGGAGGCGGCAGAAGGCAAACAACATACAGAAATACAAATGGAAATTACCGGGGCAACCTCCGGTTTATATTCAATACTCCGTTGAAAAACAGGAAATTCTCGGTAAACAACATGTCCATGGCCGGCTATGCAAACAATAATTCGTTTATCAACAGCGAAAAAAACACCAATAAAACGCTTACGCTCATGGAGCGGGCCGGAATCGATTTCCGTTCCCCCATCATCGATTTAGGCGTAAATGGAAATATCCGTTATAACAAAGCCGATTACTCCCTCCAGCCAGACAACAACCTGAATACCTTTAATTATGGCGTGGGAGGAACAACCGCCGTTTATCTGCCATACGACTTTAAAATAGAGACAGACCTCAACTGGTCTACCACTTCGGGATACGACGCCGGATACCGGCAAGACGAAACGATCTGGAACGCCTCCCTCTCCAAATCATTCCTCAAAGGAAACCAAGCCACCCTGCGCGTCAAAATGTACGATATCCTGGCACAGCGTAACGGCATTACGCAGCAGATCAACGCCGAAGGCTCTACCTATTCAAAGTATAACACCCTGGGACGTTACCTTATGGTACACTTTGTATACCGTTTCAGCCTCTTTAAAGGAGGCGCAACCACAGCCGACGCCATGAGCGGAAATCGCGGCCCTCGCGGCCCGAGAGGTCCGGGCGGTCCGGGCGGCCCTCCCCGATTTTAATACAGCAACAAACCTTTTATACCAGGGCAAGCATGCAAATCGCTCTTGCAAATGGATAGCGTACGGGCGCAGTTTCTCCAGATCCATCAAAGAGAATGGAGCGAGGAAGATGTAACCGGACGCCCCGCTCCGTTTATGATATATTATACCAATAGCTGGAGTATACTATTTTCAGGAACGTGGGCAGCTCGTCCAGGAAGTAGTTGCTCAGTACATTTTCGATATCTCCGCGCGTGAGCAAGGAGCGTCCGGCAATTGTTAACAACCTCTCTGTTTTCCACATGTGAGAAATATTTTTTTCACATGCAAGAAATATTGCTCCCGCATGTGAGAGCAAAATTTCTTGCATGCGGAAAATTTTACTCCTGCATGTGGAAGTTTCGTTTCGACTGATTCCAGTTATCGGGGGATGGATGGCCGACCGTTTAGTGGGAGACCCCGAAGGATGGCCTCGCCCCGTAGCCTTGTTTGGCAAAATAATCGGCGCCGGCGAGCGAGCCTTTGAGCGCCGCCGCAGGGGGCGCGACGCGCGAGGGATTGCAGCGGATAGCCCGCAACGAGCGCAGCGAGCGAGGACTTGCAGCGGAAAGCCCGGCCCCCCTTGCGGGGGACGCGCCCTAATTAAATTGAGAATTGAGAATTGAGAATTGAGAATTTGCAAATGTATCAGAGGCTTCTTGCCTGGGTAGAATGCTTGCCGTGCCTTTTTTTCGTTCGATTTATTTTAATTCTGCATTCTTCATTCCCCTTGCGGGGGACGCGCCCAAATGAAGGACTTAATACAAAAGGGATTCGTTATTTAATCCCGGAAAATTATCGCAGGCGGATACGTTTCGCATCGGTACAATTGGAGATGTGTACGAGCCTGATTTTAATGCGCTTATTGAAGCGGCAGAGGCTATTTCCAGATAGAGTTACATTTCGAAACGTCCATTCATTCTTTTATAAATAATTCATTAACCGGTATTTTGCTGCCAGTTTCAATATTCGTGGATGTTATCTTCTTCAGGTAAGAATTAAGAATAATGCTTTGGAACGTATTTTTCCGATGATTTGTATATTGTACATGATACATTCCAGATTCAAATTCATAAAGGTTATCTGCATTGAGGCTATAGTTAATTTCTACCTGATGGGAATCAAGATTAGTATAAATCATACTTCCTTTGGTGGTGCTTTTCATTACGTTTTTCATTGATTGAGTAGAATAGATAAGCGCAACAATCGCTTTTGTATCTTCCCGTATAATCAGGCTTCCTGTTTGTTTAAAATCACCCTTCTCCCTGTGGAAATATACCTGTACAGCTTCGCTGCCTCTGTATTGTATATATTGATATTTGTCAAAAACATAGCGCTTGAAGTTACGGATGACGCCCTGTTCTCCAATTGGAATTATTTCGGCGAAACGACTTACCCGAATCGGATACAGTTGATCTTTTGCATTGCCGGCTATTTGTTCGATCTCTGCCAATTTACTTACGCAGGGCAGTTTTTTTTGATCGGGCTGTGAAATCTGCAAAGCTCCTTTGTAATATATGATTGAAGTAGAATCATTTGCGTTAAAAACATCTATATTGGCGTGTAACGAAAGAGGATATGCAAATGCAGGAGAATATAATGCAGGAATCAGACGTATGGCTTCCTTTACCAGTTTTGCCGGATTCAAAGGAGTTACTGTTACTTCGTCTAATACTTTAATATCTGATTGTAACTGTATGTTTTTTTTATGATTCATGGATGATATCAATGACTGCGCGTCGATGAACACAGGTTTATAGCTGATATGCAAAAGAGATAGCGTGTCCCGCAGGGACAGCTCGGATAAAGGAATGTCAATGATTCCCAGCGTATCGGAATACCAGAAACGATACCGGTACGGAATACCGGCGTACACGCCGTCAACCGGATTGTTTTGTTCATTCACGGCATAAATACGTACCATTTCTGTCTGTCCGACTATTTTCAAGGTACATAGCAAACCAAGTGCAATATAGATACTATTCTTAGTTTTCATAAATAATTTTAAACCGAAAAAAAGAGGGCGTATTCAAACTTTTGACTCACCCTCTTTTTAATGTCTCTTTCTGCAGACAGAAATCAAGACTTTTTAAACGATTATCATTATATAATTTTTTACAAAAAATGGAGTAAAAAACTCCTTCCTGAAAAACTTTTTCTTTTTCGATGCGTGCAAATGTATGCATTATTTTTGATTTGCAAACAAACAAATAATACAAAAAAATCTCCTTTTATTGCATACGGTTTTTAAAAACAAATGGTATTTTTGCACCATATTTGGTACGCATTAAAAAGAAAAGGGTATGATACAAATAACATCGAGAGAGTTCAGAGATAAACAAGCCGAATATTTCGACCGCGCCGACAATGGAGAAGAAGTAATTATTAAACGTAGGGGAAGAACGTCCTATATGCTTATTCCTGTTTATGATAGCGACTTTGTTATGACTCCGGAACTGGAGAAAAGACTTGAAGAAGGCCGGAAGCAGTACAGGGAAGGAAAAACGGTTTCTTGCAAAACAAACGAAGAACTTCACAGTTTCCTGGATTCTTTATGATATATAGAATTGAGTTCTCAAAGGAAGTTGTCAGTGTGGTTGCCAAGTATAAAAAATCAAATCCGGTATCTTACAAAAAGCTGGTAAAGTTATTAGAGGAGATGATGGAACACCCAAGAACTGGAACCGGACGCCCAAAACCAATGAAAGCCGGGAATTCTGTCACTTATTCAAGACGGATAACGGCACATGACCGTTTAATTTATGATGTTCTTGATGAAGTTGTAACTGTTTTGGTTTTAAGTATAGAAGGTCATTACGCAGATAAGTGAACTAAAGAAAACGAATGTAGCTCAACTGGATAGAGCGCTTGAATTTTAATCGAGAGATATAGATAAAGGTTTTAGGTTCAATCCCAATGTCGTATAGTTAAGCTAAAGGCGATAACAAACCGCCCCTTTTCCCCCCTCCCGATTTTATACCCCGAAAAACCGGAAAAATTCAGTCAGGAACATTATCTTTGCCGTCTATATAATAAATATGAGTTGGATTAGCCATTCTTTAGTATTGTTTCGACTGATTCCATTTATCGGGGGATGGATGGCCGACCGTTTAGTGGGTGACCCCGAAGGATGGCCTCACCCCGTAGCCTTGTTTGGCAAAATAATCGGCGCCGGCGAGCGCGCTTTTAACAAGGGGGCGAATCGCTACCTGAAAGGAAGCCTGTTCTCCTTTCTGTTAATTGCCGGCGTATTCCTTGCGTGTCATGCTTTGCTTGTATGCGCCTCCTTGTCCTTTCATCCCCGCATGGAAGCCCTGTTTGTAGGGATTGGCGTTTTTTATTGCCTGGCCGGCAAGACGCTTATTCGCGAAGTGCAGGGCGTATTTGAAGCTGTCGGGCGAAATGTGGAGGAAGGACGCGAACGACTGTCGCGTATCGTGGGGCGAGACACGTCCAGCCTTTCTCCCCACGAAATCAGAACGGCAGCCCTCGAATCGTTGGCCGAAAATTTAAACGATGGCGTTGTCGCGCCCATGTTTTGGTTTGCCCTGTTAGGATTGCCCGGCATGATGGCCTACAAGATGATCAATACGCTCGATTCCATGATTGGCTATAAAACGGAGCGATATTATGAATTTGGACAGGCGGCGGCAAAAATTGACGATGTGGCCAACTATATCCCGGCCCGGCTAACGGCTTACCTGATGCTGTTTGTTTCGGGTAATTGGGACAAGCTCGGATTTGTCAAACGCTTTGGCCCGGCGCACGAAAGCCCTAACGCAGGCTATCCCGAAGCTGCTTTGGCCGCCATATTGGATTGCCGGTTTGGAGGGACGCATAACTATTTTGGTCGTCCGGTAGAAAAGCCATACATCGGCGTGAATGAGCGTCCCTTTTCGTGGAACGATTTGCAACGCGCCATTCAGGTAAACAATCATACGGAACTTGCCATGGGTATTCTTGTCATATTGCTTTTACTGGCCGGCTTCCCTTATATTCATACAGGATGAAACGAATGATACTGATTACCGGCGGACAGCGTTCAAACAAAAGCGGCTATGCGCAGCAACTGGCGCTACGCCAAACGGAGCGCCCCGTTTACCTGGCAACGTCTCGCTTCTGGGACGACGAACACCGGAAGCGCATCGAGCGGCACAAAAAAGACAGAGGCCCCGAATGGACGAATATAGAAGAAGACAAATACCTGAGCCGGCATGCATTGCAGGGACGGGTGGTTGTGATAGATTGCGTAACTCTTTGGGCTACCAACTTTTTTTACGACGCCAACGCCGACGTAGAAAAAGCCCTGTCTCTTATCAAAGATGAATTTGATCGGCTGACCGGCCAGGAAGCTTGTTTTATCTTCATAACTAATGAAATCGGATCGGGTGGCGCTTCTGCGAACGAAGTGCAGCGGAAGTTTACCGATATGCAGGGTTGGTTAAACCAGTATATCGCTTCCCGCGCCGACGAAGTAATCGTAATGATAAGCGGAATTCCCCTTACAATAAAGTCATGATCGTTTTTAATATAACAGCGCCGGATACCGGCATAGCTTGCGCGTTGCAGCAAAAGATAGACGCCCTGGCCAAGCCCCAAGGTTCGTTGGGCGTTTTGGAAGCCTTAGCCATGCAAATAGGGCTGGTACAGCAAACGCTTTCGCCTTCTTTACGGAAGCCGGTAAATATCATTTTTGCAGCCGATCACGGGATTGCCGACGAAGGCGTCAGTCAATCGCCCAAAGAAGTTACCCGCCAGATGATCGCTGCGTTTCTCAGCGGAGGAGCGGGCGTTTGTTTCTTAGCCCGCCAGCACGGCTTTCAGTTGAAAGTTGTCGACGCCGGGATAGCCTGTGATTTCCCGCCGGATACCCGGATCATCCATCGTAAGATACGGAAAGGCACGCGGAATTTTTTACATGAACCTGCCATGACGATTCGTGAAATGGAGCAGGCGCTTCAATACGGGGCGGAGGTGGTAACGGAATGTTATCGCAACGGATCTAATATAATCAGTTTGGGGGAAATGGGCATTGCCAATACGGCCGCGTCAAGTATGTGGATGACTTGCCTCGCAGGCGTACCCCTGGCCGGTTGCGTTGGCGCCGGATGCGGATTAGACGGCGAAGGCGTCAGGCGCAAGCAACAGGTGTTGCAGGCCGCTTTGGATAAGTATAAAGGCGATCGTTCCGTATTAAATGTAATGCGTTATTTTGGCGGTTACGAAATGGTTATGGCGGTAGGCGGTATGCTTCGGGCGGCCGAACTGAAAATGCTGATTTTAGTAGACGGTTTTATCATGACAAACTGCGTGCTGGCGGCTTCTAAACTATATCCGGAAGTTTTGTCCTGTTGCATCTATGGGCATTGCGGAGGCGAGGCCGGCCATAAAAAGCTGCTGGAGATACTTCACGCCGCGCCGTTATTGCATCTGGGGCTTCGGCTGGGCGAGGGGAGCGGCGCTATTTGCGCCTATCCGATTGTAGCCTCTGCCGTTAGGATGATCAACGAGATGCATAGTTTTTCTAAAGCGTCTGTCACTAAATATTTTTGAGATGCGGCAGATAATAGCGGCTTTCATCTTCTTTACCCGGCTACCTTTTTGGCGGCTGGCAACGATTCCGGCCGCGTATTTTGCGCGTATCCTCCCTTACTGGCCGCTTACCGGATGGCTTACCTCCGGATGTTCGGTACTTGTTTTGTCTGTCGCTTCCCTGCTTTTGCCTTATAGCGTTGCCCTGCTTTTTGCCATAATCGCCCGTTTATTAATCACCGGTTGTTTGCACGAAGACGGACTTGCCGATTTTTTCGACGGTTTTGGAGGAGGCGCCTCGCGCGAACGGATTCTGGCTATTATGAAAGATTCGCATATCGGCGTTTATGGCGCGACAGGGCTTCTGCTTTATTTTGCCTTGTTTTATGCCCTGCTGAATCAGCTTCCCGTTGAGTTGGCAAGCGCCGCTTTACTGGCCGGCGACCCCTTCGCGAAGGGTATATCGTCTATGGTTGTCAATCGGCTGCCTTATGCGCGAAGCCAGGCGGAAGCCAAGAGCGGAGTAGTTTTTGCTAAAATGAGCGTCAGGGATTATGCGGTTTGTTTTATTTTCACCTTACTCCCTTTGGCCGGACTGCCTGGCGCGCAATACCTGCTCGCCACGCTGGCGCCGGTTACAGGGTGGTATTTCCTCACTGCGTTGATGAAAAAGAAAATACAAGGTTATACGGGCGATTGCTGTGGCGCGTTGTTTCTTCTCTGTGAAGCATGTTTCTATTTGAGCATCCTTCTTATTTACTCGTCTTCTTTTTTTATAACGTCGGAAGGATAATCAATGCGATTGATTATCTCGTTGTTTTTCAGGCGAATCCAGGTTTTGAATCCCTCTTCTCCTTCCGTTAATTCAATAATCCGCGCGCCGTTCGGCAAATTATTGTACACCGTGTCGCCTCCCGTATACCGTCCGTATGCCAGCATAATATCTTTCCAGATAACGGCATAGTCGCAATCGTGGTCGTGTCCAACAAACATTCCCCTGATATCGCCCATTTCTTTCATGGAGGCAAACAAGCCTGAATTAAGTTGGGGAGCGCAGGCTTTTTCTTTACGGCTGCCAATCAATATAGCCGTTTCGTCGGCTGCCGCCTGATTATATTCGGGTAGCGGGATATGGAAGAAGGCCAGCGAAGGGATCGGTTTTCCTCCGTTTTCTCTTGTATAAGCCATACTTTTCTCGCGATACCATTGAATTTGAGCAAATTTAATGTAGTCATACCCTTCGACGCCTTTCATAGAAGAATAAGCATGCGAATCGAGGCAATACAGGATTGCCAGATCCTTATTCCCCTGTCTGTTTTTAACCGGCAGGATAAAATTGGTAACGCCCGGCAACCCTTCGGTCGTACCCGTCAAGTTGTAAGGAATGGTTTTAATAATATCAAACAATTGAGCGCGGGTTAACCCTTGCTCGTCGTCATGATTGCCGAACATACAGGCAAAAGGGATTTTCCTGTCGGAAATTTGCTTCAGTATAAAACGAAGTCCTTCTTCCGCCGGTTCTCCATAAATAATATCTCCGGTAAGGAGCGCCAAGTCCGGCTTTTCGGCGTCAAGTATGTCATGGATTCGTTCAATAGATACGTCCGACTTCGGGTTGTTATGGATATAATGTATATCGGTAAACTGTACAATCTTGAATTTTCCGTTTGCATGAAACGTTAATACAGGCTGTTGCGCATGCATTGTCAACCAGCCGGATAGAAAGAGTAAACTGAAAATAAATGTTCTCATATCTTATAGCATGGATTAAATAAATAGAACGCGATAGCATAAATACCTGTTTATCACCGGTTTTTTAAACCATAGATCCGCCTGATAGCTTCCGGTTTCCCTATATCTATCAGATGGATGTTTTTAGGAACATACGCCTGGATGTTTGTTTTAACGCAAACAGACAGGTAAAAGTTTATGATAGAAAACTTACCCGTCCATTCTTCCATCCATTCAAATATTTGGGGCGAAATAACATGTACGCCGCCAAAGGCATATTCACTATGTTTTTGCAGGTCGAAATTAGGAAAAAAAGACTTCACCTCTCCCGTATCGTGATTATGCCAGGCGCATAGCTTGTTGTCTTTATCAAATAACAGGTAGCGCGACGTGTTTCTTTTGCTTACCAGTAAGGTTGCAAGCGCATTCGTTTCCAAATGACGATTGTAAAGCGCCTTCAGGTCTACGTCCGAAACGATATCTACATTATGCACTAAAAAAGGTTCATTGTTTTGCGCAAGGAATTTGGCGGCGTATTTAATACCTCCTCCCGTATCCAATAAATAATCGCGTTCGTCGGATAGTTTGATTTTGACGCCGAAGTTATCGTTTGCCGTCAGAAAGTCGATAATTTGTTCGCCCAAATGATGTATGTTTATAACGACCTCGCGGAAACCGGCAGCCTTTAATTTCAGGATCAGGTGTTCCAGTATAGGTTTGCCATTAATGGGTATCAATGCTTTTGGAGTGTTATTGGTTATCGGTTTGAGGCGCGTCCCCAAGCCCGCGGCAAGGATCATAGCTTTCATTGTACAGCGTTGAAGATTTGTTCAATATTCTGTTCCCTGTGTGTCAGGTGGATTTTTACTCCAAATGTGGCATGCAGGCGCTCTGCCAGTTGTTGCGCCGAATATACCGAGCGGTGTTGTCCTCCCGTGCATCCGAAACAAACCATCAGGTTGGTAAAGCCGCGGTCTAAATAGCGTTTGACGGAAGCGTCTACAAGCGTATGCACATGCGTAAGAAAGCGGGTTATTTCGCCGTCGTCTTCAAGAAAGCGGATAACAGGTTCGTCCAGTCCTGTAAAATGGTTATACCGTTCATATTTACCCGGATTATTGATAGCCCTGCAATCAAAAACAAAACCTCCTCCATTTCCGGTAGGATCGTTGGGGATTCCTTTTTTGTAAGCGAAACTAACGATTTTTACCTCCAGCAGCCGTTTCTGAATATCGTCCGAAAACTGTTTCAGGCCGGTTAATTCGCGGAGGACGGAACACAGGTATGGATATGCCGGAAAATCGTCGCGCAACAGCCGGAGCAGATTTTCAATGGCGTAAGGAACGCTTTGTATAAAATGAGGTTTCTTCTCAAAATACCCCCGAAATCCGTAAGCCCCTAATACCTGTAGCGTGCGGAACAGAACAAAATGACGTAATTGATTCAGGAAATCTGTTTCCTTAACAGGGATGTACCGGCTCAAGGCCGTCATATATTCGGCAAGTAATTCTTTCTTTAAGTCTTCCGGAAAATTGGCTTTGGCTTGCCATAAAAAAGAGGCTACATCATAATAAACAGGGCCTTTCCGTCCACCCTGAAAGTCGATAAACCAGGGTTCTCCATCTTTGATCATCACATTTCGCGATTGAAAATCACGATAAAGGAACGTATCGGAAGCGGTACATAATAATACGTCGCTCAGTTTTTGAAAATCATCTTCCAGCCTGTTCTCCTGAAAATCCATGCCGGTAGCTTTCAGGAAGCAGTATTTAAAGTAATTCAGGTCCCACAGGATAGAACGCCGGTTAAACGCCGGCTGAGGATAGCAGCGCCGAAAATCAAAATGATACGCTCCCGTTACCTGGATAGCGGGTAACTGCGAGATGGTTTTACGTAATAACCGGCGTTCGTATTCGTCGAATACGCAACTTTTACGCCCTTTTTCAATAGCGTGGAATAAAAGAACGTCGCCTAAATCTTCTTGTAAATAAAAAAATTTGTCGTCGGACTGATAATATACTTCAGGAACGTTTAACCCTTTTTGACGAAAATGGCGAGCCATATAAATAAATGCGTTATTCTCCTCTTGCGACGTACCGCTTACCCCAATGAATGTCTTGTTTCCTGTTATGCGGAAATAACGGCGGCTGGAACCCGACGATGGTAACTCATTTATTTCTTTGGCCTGATTGCCGGTATAAGAATAGTAGATTTTATTTAATTTGTCAATAATCATCCTCGTTTTTTGTTATGCAAATATACTGAGAGATTAAGACATTTTATATCATATCCCGTAAAAAATGAATATAATTCTTTAAAAAATTGATAATATTTTTGGAAAAAACTTCGCCATGTTTCGGGTGGAGATGGATCGCGTAACCGGATAAAAAAAGCCGGCATACCATACGTACGCCGGCCTCTGTATAAACATATAACAATTAAAGTATCCCTTGCGCCATCATAGCTTTGGCTACTTTCATAAAGCCTGCAATATTAGCTCCTTTTACATAATCGACAAAACCGTCGGGACGTGTTCCGTATTGAGTACATTGCGTATGGATTGACTTCATGATACTCTTCAGTTTGGCGTCTACTTCTTCGCGGGTCCAACTTAGTTTCATCGCATTTTGCGTCATTTCCAAACCGGAAACGGCCACGCCTCCTGCGTTTGCCGCTTTACCTGGAGCGTACAGTATTTTTGCTGCAAGGAAAGCGTCGATAGCTTCCGGCGTAGAAGGCATATTAGCTCCTTCCGAAACGGCGATACATCCATTGGCTAATAATGTTTTAGCATCGTCGCCGGTCAATTCGTTCTGCGTGGCGCTGGGTAAGGCTATGTCGCATATTTCGCCCCACGGACGAGCGCCTTCCACATATTTGCAGTTGTACGTTTCCGCATATTCCCTGATGCGTCCGCGATACAGGTTTTTAAGTTCCATTATATAAGCAAGCTTTTCGCTGTCTATGCCGTCCGGATCGTAGATATAGCCGTTTGAATCGGATAAGGTAATCGGTTTTGCGCCTGATTCTATCAGCTTTTCAACGGTATACTGGGCTACGTTCCCGGAGCCGGAAACAGCCACTACTTTACCTTTCAGATCGATATTGCGCGTTTTCAGCATTTCCAGCAGGAAGTAAACATTTCCATACCCCGTTGCTTCCGGGCGAATTAACGAACCTCCAAATTCCAGGCCTTTGCCGGTAAATGTACCGGTATTTTCGCGCGCCATTTTCTTGTACATGCCATACATATACGATACTTCGCGGCCGCCAACGCCTATATCGCCGGCCGGAACATCCGTATCCGGGCCGATATGGCGCCACAGTTCCAGCATATACGCCTGGCAGAAACGCATAATTTCAGCATTGGATTTTCCTTTGGGATTAAAATCCGAACCGCCTTTACCCCCGCCCATCGGAAGGGTAGTCAGCGAATTTTTAAAGGTTTGTTCAAAGGCAAGGAATTTAAGGATAGAAGGATTTACCGATGCATGGAAACGCATACCGCCTTTGTACGGGCCAATCGCGTTATTATGCTGGATACGGTAAGCCATATTGGCGTGTACTTGTCCTCTATCGTCCGTCCAGGTAATACGGAAAGAAAATATACGGTCTGGAATACACAAGCGTTCAATCAGATTGTTCTTTTCAAATTCAGGATGTTGATTATAGGTTTCTTCAATAGACCCTAACACTTCTTCAACAGCCTGATGATACTCAGGTTCGTTTGGGAATCTTCTTTTTAAGTTGTCAAGCGTTTCTTTTGCTTTCATAAGTTTGTAATTAATTTAAAAATTATACCAAATTGTTATCCGCACTCGTCTTTTTATGACGATGCGAAGGTAAGTTAATTTTTAAAGCGACAAAATAGTTGAAAGCAAAAAAGCAAAAAAAATTATCATTTGAATGTGTTTTTTATGCTAAATGTTTCGAAATGTCATTCTTTTTGATTTTTAATGTTTTTATAGATTGTAACAAACACAATAACGCCGGAAGCAATCAGAGAAAAAACGACATAGAAATCTATTTTCGGACTGCAGGTAAGTAACAGATAGCATAAGAATCCCCATAATAGGGTAATGCATACGACCTGACTGTTTGTTAGTTTTCTTCGTGCCATAACCTTGTTTGAGTTGATTCATGTACAGGCTTTTTCACCATTCTGATGAATGAATTGATAAGACAATTCGGTTTTCGGAATTTTGACAGCCTTTACTTATTTCATACATAGTTAGACAAAGGTAGGTTTTTTTCTATAAAAAACGCTCTGGCGCATTTAATTTCGGCGTAGTTAATGGAGAAAAGGGTGAAAACGTTCAAAAAAGGCTGAATTTTGCGCCTAATAGCCTAACAACTAACAAGGGAGCTTTTCTCTTTTTGAGTTTTATTTTAAATATTTAAGAGTGCATTTTTATATTTATACATCAAAAAAGGCTTACCTTTGGCGGCATTATTAAAATCTATATGCATTTAAGGATGCTATAAATAATACATTAACTATGTTTTTAACGAATTACTGCAAGAAAAAGTTTCTTTTTTTATTAGGTATGACGCTGTTTATCGCAACCGGTTCGGCGCAAATACATATTGGTTCACAAGATCCTCCTCACTCCTCCGCAGCCCTGGAAATATCGTCTGACAATAAAGGCGTACTGCTGCCCGAAGTAGCGCTGACAAGCGTTAGCGACATAGCGGTTATTGAAAACAACAACCCCGTCGACGGACTGTTGGTATACAATACGAAGGAAGACGCCCCGAAAGGACTGTACAAAGGGCTGTACGCATGGAGCAACATGAAAAAACGGTGGGAACAAATCGTCAGCAAACGGACTTTTGACAATATGCTCCAATCGTTCTACGCTCTCGAACAACTCTCTTTTGCGGCAAATGATGTATCCGGACAGGCAGTTGCATCGTACGTCAATATTCCTTTCAAGTTTAATTCGCAGCAAATCAGCGAAAATAGCGGTAACTGTTTTGATACCGGCAATAACTGCTTTGTCGTGCCTAAAGCGGGCTTTTACAAAATCCTGTGCGGCATGGAACTAACGCATAGCCAGGAAGACAAAGACGATGTGGCTGAGATCCGGTTGAAAATTACGACTCCCGCCAATCAGACGAGTCAGATAACGGTGAGCGCCGTTCGCAATTATTTATTGTTCAAGATCGATTACTATAGCGGCAATCGTCTCCCGCTGACCCCCTCTATTATTCATACCGGAAGGTTGGATGCGGGAACAAAAATTACGGTGGAAGGATACAATGGCGCCAATAGTGCAGGAACGGTAAAGAGAAAATATTTTAATGTTTCAACATTCTAAACGATATTTGAAGAAATGAGAAAATTATTCATAGCATATATGCTTTTTTCAGCGGTCACGCTGGTCAGCGCACAGGTGTTTATAGGAACAGAGCCGACGGGAAACCCCGTTTTACTCGAAGTAAAATCGACCAGTCAGGGCGTACTGCTTCCCAGAATCGATATACCGAACGTAGCCTCCGCTTCTCCGGTTGTTTCTCCCAAAGAAGGTTTATTGGTTGTCAATACGCATGCGGGTGAAGAGGGTTTGTATTTCTGGAACGGAAATATCTGGGAAAAACTGGAAACCGTAGAATCGGCCGACAAGAAACTCAACGGTATAGGAAAAAAAACCGTTTTCATAGGGACGTCCGTTTCGCCCTTCTCGCTTACGGAGAAGACGAATGCAAGAGTTTATTTTCAAAATCCGGCTTATATCCCTGCAGGCGAAGAATTAGATCAGGATGCAAATGGTAAACTCGCCTACCAGATTAAGGAAAGTGGTATCTATGAAATAACGGCTTCTTTTGCAAGCGTTTCGTTAGATAAAGGCAACAAAAGTTCCTTTGCGTTGTCAATTTATAACTACAAAGAAAGTAATGGCGCCCTCTCCTGTACTACCGGAAATCAGGAATCAACCTTTTCCTCTATATCTGCCAAAGCGGCCTATTGCGGTTTTTTGGATAAAGGCGCTCAAATAGGGTTACGTTTATTCTACTATACGATTGTGGGAGATAGACTCCCTCCCCAGGTGAAGGTCGATATAAGTATAAAAAAGATAGTTAAATAATATCATCAAATCTTACAAACGATGCAAAAAATAAAACTTTATATAGTCGTATTATTGGCCGTCGGATTTTCCGGTAGCGTCCAAGCGCAGATTAAAATCGGTTCAACCGGCGATCCCCATCCGTCGGCCATGTTGGATATGAATTCATCCGGCAATAATCGTTTAGGCGCGCTCTTCCCGCTTATTCCCATTAATAGTTCTACCGATCGTACCGCCATTTCTTCCCCGGCTGATTTCCTCACGATTTTATCGCCTTATGCAAACGACGCAAAATTTCCCGGACTGAACTATTGGCATAACGACAAATGGAATCATCTTTTGAATCAGACGGAATTATACGACAGCATATCGGCCAAACATATTGCTCAAATCGTGCTGTTTGCCGAACAAACCGTAGCGGAAGGCTACTTTCATGTAACAGACCCAAGCGAAAAGGCGCCTTACAGGTTTCGTCTGAACAGCGTTCTGTACGACAGCCAGGCAGGCTTTGCTGATAGCCAGTATGAGATATTGGACGACGGTATTTACGAAATTACGTGTGATGTAGCTATAGAGGCGCAATCTAAGGGGGAAATGGTAAGTATGCAAACGTTTGTCAGGGTAGACGGGAAGAATATGACGAACGACCTGATCACGTTTGATTCGACGAATAGCGCCAGCGGTTCTGTATCCTACACCGGCAAATTTACGGAAGGACAACTCATTGCCGGCTGTGTCGGGGCGGGGAGCTGGAAAACTACCTCGTTCAGGGTATTGAGTTCATCCCTGATGATTGTGAAGTATTAGAATGTAACGGATATTTCTGCGCCGATTTGAAAAGGTTTGCCTTTTTGAATATACGGTTTTTTAAATGATTCAAAATAGAATGCGGCATAGCGGGTATCGGTCATGTTCCGGCTCCAGATATCCAGTTTTACAGCGCCTTTGCGTACGCCCGCTTTAGCGTTTAACAGGACGTAGAATGTTTGATCGACGTTATTTAATTCTGTCCAGTATATAGGCCCGGCGCCGTTCGATTGGAGTGATACGCTTAATTGATCTAACCAGCAATTGCGCAGAAGCTTGTTGTATTGCATGCCAATAGACAAGGTATGTCGGGGCGTATAGGGGATGCGATTTCCTTTGCAATCCGTTTGAACTATTTCGCCGGCGTCGTTTTTCGCTTCGTACAGATAATGGCGGAAAGTAGCGCGCGTAAATCCATAGTTGACGTCTGCCGTCAGGTTGTTTGTTATGCTGGCGCGTACCGTCAACTCAACGCCGAGGCTGCTTGCTTTTCCTGCATTGGAAAGATAACGCCCGTTTCCGCTGTCTGCAAATTTGGTAAGCTGCATGTCTTTTATATCCATATAGAATAAGGTTAATTCGCCGAGAAGGCGGTCGCTTATTAATTCGCTCCGTATTCCCCATTCGTAATTCCAGCTTTTCTCCGGTTTGTAGGCGGTTACTTCGTCTACAGGCGCCGGTTTATATTTTTCAGCTTTTTCTTCTCCCATAAATTGAGACGTCATCGTATATTGCATCTGGCTTTGCATCAAATCTGCCGACATTTGCACATTGTATCCGCCTGTTTTATACCCTTTGGCTACGGATAGATACGTATACGTAGTCGGGCTGCAGGCGTATTTCAGGGATACCTTAGGCAATACTTGCCAAAAATTTTGCGAAGTAAACTCGTCCATAACCGTCGGTTCAATATTCGGAATCTCAGCCACCGTACCCCCTGCGCTGTCCCTGCTTATTCCCATCTGCATGATAGCGTTCGACCGGTAATGCATTTCCTGTTTCTCGTAATCCAGGCGAATACCGGCCGTAAGCGATAATCCTTTTGTAAACAAATTCGTATAAGTTGACTGATGATAAAAGGCAAGTCCATAGGCGGGCGTCTCGAATGAACCGGGTATATAAAGTTGTTTGTCTGTAATTCGGAGGTAGAATGGCATGGAAGGATTGTTCTTTTTGATGGCGTTGAATACAGGTTGCAGTATCTCCTTAATCCCATCTTCCTTAAAGGTTACAGGCCCTTCAATATCAAAGTTAGTATAGAAACCATACCCTCCAAACGACCATTGGTACGGATGAGACGTATGGCTCTTAATGGCAATCTCTTCGCTGATCGCTTTTTGTGTTTGTTTCTGGCGCAACGTGAAAATCGATTTGGGCGAAAAGTCCTGATCCATCAACATATTATCTTTAAAATACTGGAAACCCGTCGTCCCGCTTAGCGTAAAGCGCTTGGTTCGGTATGCTAAAAACAAGCTGTTGGTAACAACATGGCGCGTATAATAGCAGGAATCGTTTATATCTACCGGGTCTACAACGCCTGTTTCCGGATGATAAAGCCCATAGGGAAAAGCCCCCTGGTCTACATAATCAACCGATAGCGTATAAGCGGCTGAGAAAGAGGGTTTGATTCGCCACTCCAGTTTCAAGCGTCCGCCCGCCGATTCTTCCCGGTCGGCTTTTTGGCCGGTATACCTGTTTTCAAAGAATCCCTCGTTTCTGTTATAATATCCGCTAAGCGAAAGGCCCACTGTTTTGCTTGCTTTCAGATAGTGAGACGCTTTTGCTTTCAATTGGTTGTAATTTCCGCCCGACAGCGTAAGCTTTGTCCCTTGAAAGTCGAAAGGCGACAGGGTATAAATATTGATAATGCCGCCCATGGCGTTTCGTCCGTATAAAACGCCTTGCGGACCGCGGAATACTTCTATTCGTTGTATATCAGTCAGTTCAAAATCAAAAACGCTTTTATCCAGATAGGGTACATTGTCTACGTACAGGCCTGCCGATTGTCCGCTACTGCGCGCGCCGATACCCCGTATATAAATAGCAGACGTTAGTTTGGCGCCATAATCGGGTATATACAGGTTGGGTACAAATGTCCCCATGTCTTTCAAGGCCTCTATACGTCGTCCGTTGATTGTTTGCGGCGATAGTACAGACACGGAACCCGGAAATGTGCGAAGCGCATTCGTCTCTTTAACAGACGACGTTACGACTACTTCGTCAATATGATACGTTTGAAGGGTATCTGTTGGATGCGTCTTGTCCGCTTTACCGGTATGCGCGCCTGTAAGAATATACAACATAACAAGTATCCACCGCAACGGCTTCTTCATAGCATATAAATGATTAAAAATGATTACTGACGCAAAGGAACGCTAATATTTTTGAATGGTCAATCACCAAATGTAGTGATTTTTTCAGGAGGCAGAGGCTTCCTTAGTCTTAAAAAGAAGTCATCCGATAAGGTCGGAAGAGACCAGCCCGTTCATGATAGCATAGAACGTGAGGCCGGAAACGGTTTTTATACCCAGTTTCGAGGTTATGTTTTTGCGGTGGGAGAGTACGGTATTTAAACTGATATTCAGAGCGTCGGCTATATCTTTATTGGTAAGGCCCTGTACAATCCGTTTAAGCACGTCTGTTTCGCGGATAGACAGTTCTTTACTCTTTTCGTTTGTTGGGTTAGTTCCGTCGGAGGCGAATAATTGTTGCAGATTTTCAATAATGGCTTCCTGCGGAGCAAGTACAGGCAGGTTATTTCCCGTAGACGGGGTGGTATCCCGGTTTATCAGCAAAACTGTTTTGGCTTTGCGGGGGAGAAAAAAATCCGCGTTTAAAACAAACGTTTCAGGCAGGGTGAAATAGTAATCATACAGGTCGTTGTTTGCCGAAACCATACATTCAAAAGAAGAAAAATGGGCAATTTCAACAGGGGGAAAATAAGCTGCCAGTAAACTTTGCAAGCCGGTACGTTGTAAGGCGTCGGGGAGAATAATAGCTATTTGCCTTATTTTGCACATCACTATAAGTGGTTATTCACAAATTTCTCCATCGCCGTTACCATGGGAACAAGTATTCGGTAGCGGATGCGATTTTGTTGTTTCATATCTTTTTGAAGGTTGTTTACGGCTATTACTACCGCGTAACAGAGATTTTCGTCGTATGAACCCGAAAGATGTTTTACAATAATTTTTTTCAAGTCGGCAAGTAATTCCTCCCGGTTATCTTCACACTGTAGCGAAGACGCCTGCGGGATAGGCGCGTCCGTACGTTGTCGCCGGCTTTCGTTTAAAGCCAGGCAGTAGGGAAACCACGTCTTTTCATCATAATCCATACGTGCGTCAAATGCTTTTTTACATTCGGCAAAAAAGGCGCCTATGAAGGAGAGCGACTGGTTACCGGGGGCGCTTACCTTTATAAAATAAGTAAGGTGGCGTTCGATATTGGGTAATTGGTTTTGACGGTAATAATGATTCGTTTTTTGCAGATAATCAATAATTAATGAAGTATGGAAGGATTGCAGTTTTTTTTCCGGGAAATATTCTTCATGTAAAAAGGTGTTGATTACCGTTAAAAAGAAATCAGCGTCTAATTGATGGTTATGGCAAATTTCGTTAACAGAACTGTCGCCCAGTCCCAAACGAATGCCAAACCGGTTAATAACAGGAATGAGTGAAGCGTGTTCTTCCACCACTTCACTCATCTGCATATGAGGGTAAACTAAAGGCATCTCAGGCTTCTTTCCATTGTTTACGCAATAATTCCACAGCGGCGGGAAGCGCCGTTGCACGGTCTCCCTGACATCCGCATTCAAAACTTACATATTTATCATAGCCCAGCATTTTCAGACCTTTGAATCCGCTGACGTAGTTATCTGCCTCTCCGTCTTCGCCCGGCATGCTACGGCGTTTACGGCTGGCCATGTGTACATGTTGAAGGTATTTTCCGGCAGACAGGAATGCTCCCATATCGCAGGTTTCCTCCCATGTCATGTGCCAGAAATCGCCTAAACAGGTTACGCCCGGATTGTTTATGTCGCGGCAAATAGATGCGGCGTCGGCTACCTGGCGCAAATAAAATGCTTCTTTTCTGTTCAGCGGTTCCATGATAATGGTCGTGCCGTGTTCGTGTGCAAACGTTCCCATCGCATTAAATTGCTCGCATAAGAAATCGCGCGTTTCCTGTGTATGTGGCATAACGGGTTGCTGGTGATTGAAGGCCGGAACGATAATAACGCCCGTAGATTCCAGTTCGCCGGCGGCGGTTATGATTTCTTTCATGGTATCCATGCATTGATTGCGAACCGATTCCTCTGTTGAAAGTATAAAACCTTCAAAACCGGCGCAGATGGCGCTTACCTGTATGGCGCGGCCTTTCAGCGCGTCTTTTATTTCCTGAACCCGACCGGCTAAGCCTTTGCCGCCCGGTTCAAACCCCACGATACCTAATTGTTCGAAATAATCGAACTTCTCATGTAAATCCTTACCCGGCGCGGTACCTTCTTGAAATGAAAGTTTCAATTCCGCCGTACCGCTTGCGCAACAGGCTTTTGATACTGTTGCGCCATCAGGCGCCGCTTTGCCCGTACAAGCGGTAAAAGCGGTTGCGCCTATTGTAGCGACGGCTGCGCCGGATAAAGACGTCCGGATAAAGTTCCTTCTATCAATCGCCATGGTTTATTCTTTTGGAGCAAGTGGTTTCCCGGGAACATGAACCGTAAATCCGCTCATATCCATCTGGCCGATGTTTAAATCTTTAGGCAGATAATCCAGCGGCGAAGCCGTCATGGCGTCCCAGGTTGTCATATCGCCCGAATAAGCCGATTCGCGACCCATAATAGCGGCCATACAAGCCACGGCTGTTTCGGAAGCCTGGTCTATCGGTTTTTGGCTGCGGATATGGTTCACCCAGTTTACATGTTCCAATACGTATGGATTTTGTTGCTGCGTACTTGATTTTTCCGCTTCAAAGTCATATTTCCATACTTCATTGCCGGCAAGGTCTTTAATCACCGCATTGTTTCCGCTGTCTGTATATAAGCTGCCTTTTGTTCCCTGGAAAAATTCGCTTACATTATTGGCGCATCCGTCTATCTGGCGGCACATGCTATGCAGATGTATGCCGTTTTCCATTTCAAAATCAATACTGAAGTTATCGTATTGGTCGCCGGTTACGCGGCGCTGGCGAGAACCGAAACCAACGGCTGTTTTAGGTTTCAGGCCTGTAAACCATGTAAATACGTCCAGATTATGTACGTGCTGTTCCACAATATGGTCTCCCGAAAGCCATTTCCAGTTTACCCAGTCGCGGATCATCCATTCGCAATCGCTCCAGTTCGCCTGGCGTTCGCGGAACCAAAGCATAGACTGATTCCAGTAAACCGTTCCGCCCGTAATTTCGCCTATCGCGCCATCCATTACTTTTTGGTAAGCCGCTACATAGTTGCGTTGGTGATGGCGTTGCGTGCCGGTAATAACGCAAAGGTTTTTTGCCAGCGCCTGTTTAGCTGTCGCCATGATCGTGCGGTAACCCACCGGGTCTACGCAAATAGGTTTTTCAAGGAACGAATGTTTGCCTTTTTCGGTGGCATATTGAAAATGAATCGGGCGGAAATTGGGAGGAGTAGCTATAATTACTACGTCTACGCCGCTGTCTATTACAGCTTTATAAGCGTCTAAACCTACAAAGCGCATATTCTCCGGTATATCGATAGCGTTGTCTGCTTTTAATTTTTCAGCCAAACTGTCAACGCGGTCTTTAAACGTGTCGCCCAAAGCGGTGATCGTTACGCCGCCTGCTGCCTGCAGGAAGTTGAATGCTGCGCCCGAGCCGCGGCCCCCGCAACCGATTATTCCCGCTTTTAATTCTTGTCCGTCGCCGGCAAAGTCTACCAGGTTAGGCACATAATAACTTCCGGGCGCTTTTAGAGGAGCGTTGGCTCCTGCGCTTGCGCCGGCGCCGCCGCTACATGAGGATAATGCGCTGCCTGTTCCGCCGATAGCGCCGATAGCGCCAACCATGGCCGAACTTTTTAAAAATGATCTTCTGCTGATTTCTTTTTTCATGATATTATAACTTTTAGTGCGTTTGTAATTTGTTTTTTATAGACCGCCTGTTGAAGCGTCGGGTTCGCATACGATGCGGAAACCGATACCGCGAATATCGGAATACCACCAGATACTTTTAGGTTGTTGCGGATCTGTTTTCAGCCAGGCGTCATGTTTGGTATAGTCGCGGGCGGCTACGCGAAGGTCGGCGGCGTCCGACGTGTAATTCCCTCCGCGCACAACCCATTCGGAGCCTTCCGTTACTAAGGGGTCTACCACGCTTTCTCCGCCTTTGCTGTAAGCTTCCGCGCTGTACTTGTCGGCGCAGTATTCCATTACGTTGCCCAGCATGTTTTTAAGTCCGAACGGATTCGCGCTAACGGCCGACGGCTCCTGCGTTTTGTTTTTACTGTTCTTGCCGTAGATAACATACGAGCCGATCGTGTCGACGTCGGCGCTGATAAATTTGCGCCAGAACCCTTCATCCGAGAACTTCTTGGGGTTGCCCGGGAAAAAATAAGGGGTTTCCGTGCCGCCGCGAGCGGCGTATTCCCATTCGGCTTCGGTGGGCAGACGGTATTTTTTACCCGTTTTCAACGATAGCCACTGGCAAAATGTTTCTGCGGCGTAATGCGTCATCGTTATGGCCGGCCGGTCGCCTCCTCCCCATCCCTGGTCGGGGAATCCAAACGGAGGCGTGGGGCCTGATACGGCGTCTACATCCGGGCGGCTGTTGTTGGCATAAACGTTTTCGGGAGGCGTGCGCCCTTCGCTCATGGTATTGGCGTAAAACGCCCAGTATTGATCCCACGTAACTTCGGCTTCAGCCATAAAGAACGGGCTGACGCTTACGCTGCGTACGGGCGATTCGTCCGCTTGGTGGAAAGGCTCTTTGTCTGTGCTGCCCATCTTAAATGTTCCGCCCGGAACGGCTACCATCTTAAACGATACCGCCGTGCCGGGGATTTGCTCCGTATAGTTTGTAAACGAAGCGACGGTGGCGGGCGCTTTAAAGAAGCGGCTGGTATCGAGCGCCGAAATGCCGGCGCTTGCGCCGGGAATACCGGTTAATTTGCCATGGCTGTAATTCGGATTATAATGGCCGGCGTCTAAATGGCAACTGATGCATTGAAGATCCAGCTTTTTCTCATTATCTTCATAATACAGGTGGGCAGTGACGCCATCCCCTGTAATTCCTTCCGGAAATAAACTGTGATGACATTCCTTGCACGATTCATTGGGGATGTACGTAACGGCGTATTCCAGTTCAGACAGCCTGTCCCAGTCATAATCGGCGCTGTCTTTCGTCAGATAACCCCATACGTCGCGAAGCCCCAACCCTGCTTTTGCCGTATAATGAGACCATGTATGGGTTTGCGGAGGAAGATGGCACGCTATGCAATGCGTCTTCGTTCCGCTTCCGTTATTATAATGTTTGGATAATTTCCAACTGCTTTCCACATGCGGATGCACATGGCACATCAGACACGATTCGTCGGTTGAAAAATAAACGGAAGTGAGGTATAGGCCGATTATACAACCGGCCCCCAAAATGAGTCCCGCTAAAAGGAAGAAGGATTTCTTTTGAAAGAAACTTTTTTTCTCAGATAATGCGTAACGACTTGATTTTTTCTTTATCATTTATCTTTAGCTCAACTATTTTCTTGCGTATGTTTGGATTAGATTAAAAATCGGCAATAAAAGTAGCATAATTTATTGTAAAATAAAATAAGGAATAAATTATTTTATAAATAAATTTATACAGAGACGTTTTTTTTCCTTTCCTTTCGTCAGTCTATCCATTTTTGCCATTTCTGTTTTTCGTTGTAGCCGGCCTCTACCATGGTTTCTATAAATTGCATGCCTCTTACGCCGTCCGTAACAGTCGGGAAGTCGAGCGCTTTTCCGGCAGGCTTTTCGCCGCTTTGTACGCTTCTGACCGTAGCGGCAAAATTACGGTAGATATTGGCAAACGATTCGATAAATCCTTCCGGATGTCCGCCCGGCGTGCGGGTATTATATTTAGACAGGTCGCCGATAAATCCGTTGTTGCCCATGCGGATGATTTCTTTAGGCTTGTCCGTCCATTTCAGGTATAAGCTGTTGGGTTCTTCCTGACGCCATTCCAAGCCTCCTTTTTCGCCATAAACGCGGATGGTCAGCTTGTTTTCTTCGCCGGCTGCAATTTGCGAACACGTCAAAACGCCTGTCGCTCCTTTATCGTACCGCAAAAAGGCGGCGGCGTCGTCGTCTATCGGACGGCCGGGGGCGAACGCTTTAAGGTCGGCGCAAAGTTCGGTTACTTTTTGGCCTGTTATATATTCGCTCAAATGCCAGGCATGCGTGCCAATGTCGCCTACCGAGCCGGCTTTGCCGGAGCGTTTCGGGTCGGTGCGCCATCCCGCGTTATTGCCTCCCTGTAATTCGATTCGTTCGGATAACCATCCTTGCGAATACTCTACATATACCCGGCGGATTTTGCCCAACTCTCCTTTGGCCACCCGTTCTTTGGCTTCTTTTACGGCTGGGTAACCGGTGTAAACATGGGTGAGCGCCAGGATCAATCCGGTCTCTTCTACTTTTTTCTGTAATAATTTAGCCTCTTCCAGCGAGAAGGTCATCGGTTTGTCCACCACTACGTGAAATCCTTTTTCCAGCGCTATCATGGCCGGCTCAAAATGCCATTTATTGGGAGTTACAATCGTTACAAAGTCCATCCGTTCGCCTTCCGGGAGGCTTGCTTCGTGGTCAAACAGTTGCTGGTACGTTTTATAAACCCGGTCTTCAGGCAGGTAATACGAACGTCCCGAACTGATCGATATGTCGGGATTCACGCTGAAGCATCCGCAAACCAATTCAATTTGATTATCCAAAAAAGCGGCGCTGCGATGAATTGCGCCAATAAAAGCGTCGCTGCCGCCGCCAACCATTCCCATTCTAAGCTTCCTGTTTTTCATCCTCATTGAAATTTATAGATTAATAAGTAACTTTCTTTTCCATTCATAGTATATAAAGGGTTTAGTAAAAAGGGCTGCGCTTATGTATGAACCTAAGTCTAAGCGCAGCCCCGTTAAGCGTGTCAAATATACAAATTTATTTTAATTATTGC
>JAIRYL010000057.1 GCA_031267775.1 Tannerellaceae bacterium | reverse complement strand
AAATTTATTGGAACTGTTTTTTGTCAGACGAAGCCTGAAAGCGCGCGCATACCGGGGTATGTAAGCGCTTTCAGGCTGAAGGATGGCGGAAAACAGGCCGATAAATGTATGATTTATTTTCAGACAGCTCCTTAGTACCTTTAAATTTGCGACGTTTATTTTCAGACAGCTCCCAAACAAAAAAGAAAGGCATCCTCACGACGCCCCTCTCTCTGAACTAAATGATAAAAATAAAAGTTATGTGGGAAGGTGTTACATAATTTTCTCGAATTTTTTCGACCAGAGTTTCTTTTCCTGTTCAGTGTTTTTACCTGAATTGTATTTTTTCTCAAATTCTTTTATTCCTTCAAATGTATTCGTTTTGATTCGTAAGGTAACGTCTTTGCCTGCCGTATCGGGAAGGTCCGATAAATCGAATGCTACAAATCCGTAACGCAAATAAGAAGATTTGTCGTCCAATGCATTGTGACGGAACTCCAGTTTGTACGGATCTTCATTGTCTGTTGTGGCAGGTATCAAGTTGACGAAATGTTTTGAGCCGCCGAAATACGCTTTAAATTCAATATTCAGAAAACCGTCTCCTATCCACATGGCGGTAATTTCTACCGGGTCTGTTCCGTAGATAGAATCGTTCTTTTGGCCAAAATTTTCCGAAATTGTTTTGGTGAGTATGGTATCAATGGCGTTCAGTTTGATAACATAGTCGTAATTTTCAAAATGATCGCCCAGTTTGGTATAATTAATCTGTACGCGTTGAGGCCTTGCAGGTTGATAGTTGATATAGAGAGGCGCTCCCGGCCATAGCGTGGTACTGTCGTCCAGCATCAAATAGAAAGCGCCGTCGTTTACAGGCCTTGCCGTTGCGATAGATAACCAGATATTGCCCAGCGAGTAGGCGTTATCGTCTAAACATGAATTGAATGTAAGGGAGGAAAGCGCCAACCCTGCCATCAGATAAAATAATTTCAACATCTTCATAAATAAAACATCATTATAATTGCCTTCACAGGGAGAAGATGAGGATAGACGATAAAATGCTGCAAAAAGAAATCTTAAAAATATTAAAAATGCAAATAGTTATAGATAAGTTGCGCAATACGCAGGGAAGCGCCCGGTTTTCCAAGGATACGGATTACTTCGTCGTAACCGTCGAGCATTTGTTTTTTGTACGACGCGTCAGAAAGGATGCGTTTCAGTTCCGCATAAATGGTTGCGTATGAAAAACGGTCGGCGAATAGCTCCTGAACAACTTCTTTTCCGGCAATCAGGTTGACCAGTGAAATATAGCGGACATGAAAAAAGCGGCGGAAAATAAATCCGGCCGTTTTCCCCATTTTAATGCGGTAACAAACCGCTTGCGGAACGCGGAAAAGAGAAGCTTCCAGCGTGGCCGTACCGGAGGTTACCAGCGCGGCGGAACTATGATATAAAAGAGGATACGTTTTATTAAAAACAATTTTGACGGGACGCCGGCTTGCGTACCGGGTATAATAGTGGCGTTCTATGCCCGGCGCGCCGGCAATAACGGGTTGATAGTCGGGGAAAGCCGCCGCAACGTTCAGCATAGCCGGCAAATTATCTTTTATCTCTTGCTTGCGGCTGCCGGCCAATAGCGCCAGAACAGGCTTGCGGGAGAGGCCTTCTTCCGTTAAAAACGTATCGGGATGCGTAGCTTGCCGTTGCATAAAAGAATCGACGGCGTCTACCGAAGGGTTTCCCGCATAATCTACCGGATAGTTCAGGTTGCGGTAAAATTCTTCTTCAAAGGGTAAGATGCAAAACATTTTATCAACATACCGGCGGAAAGCGTGGATCCGGTATTTTTTCCAGGCCCATATTTTAGGAGAAATATAGTAGTAGACGGGTATCTGTAATTGCGTTTTTACATATTTGGCGATTTTCAGGTTGAATCCCGGATAATCGACCAGTATAACAACATCCGGCCGACAGGAGCGGATATCATTCCGGCAGGTTTTCAGATTCCGGAAAATCGCAGGCAAGTGGAGCGCTACCGGAACAAAACCCATATAGGCCATTTCCCGGTAATGCTTCACCTGCGCGCCTCCAGCCGATTGCATCAGGTCTCCTCCCCAAAAGCGGAAGTCTGCTTCGGCGTCTGTTTCCAATAGCGCTTTCATCAGATTGGATGCATGCAAGTCGCCGGAAGCTTCGCCGGCGATGAGGTAATACTTCATTAATCTTTTAGTATCAAGTGGAGCTTTTGCATGAAATCATAGTCGGTTACGTCTATCCTGCAAGGCACCAGGGAAGCGTAACCGGCGTCTAAGGCTAAGGTATCGTTTTCGGGGTGAATGGGCTTTGCATTATCGAAACAGCCGGTTAGCCAGTACACAGGGTCGCCCGCCGCGTTTTCGGATTGCATATATTCGTTAATGAAACGGCCTGCGGCCTGCCTGCATACTTTTATGTCTTTTACATGAGAGACAGGAGGGATATTCAGGTTTAAATAAGTCCCTGCGGGAAGCCCCTCCCTTAATACGCAACGGGCGAGTTTACGCCCCCAACGACAACATTCGCCAAAGCCGGCGCCTTCCGTATAGTCTGTTAATGAAATACCGATTGAAGGGATATCCAGAATACATCCTTCGATAGCCGCTCCCATCGTACCGGAATAATGAACGCAGACAGCCATGTTTCCCCCATGATTGATACCGGAAACCAATAAATCCGGTTTCCTGTCCAAGATATTATTCACGGCCAGTTTTACGCAATCAACAGGAGCGCCCGAACAACTATAGATACGTACGCCCGGCTCTTCCTTTAGCAGAGTATATGTAACAGGAATAAGAGACGTAATGGCGCTCGACATACCCGAACGGGGACCATCAGGCGCAAAAACGACTAAATCTCCCAAATCCCGCAAACATTCTGTCAGCTCTTTTATCCCTTTGGCATTTACGCCGTCATCATTTGTAATTAAAATAAGCGGTTTATCCTTCATTGTCCTTACTTTTTGTTTGTGAGAAGCGAAGATACGGATTTTTTAGCGATATCGCATCATCCGGGCGCTGCGACGGCTCGGATTTGCCTCTCTTTTGTAACCTGCCGGGGATTCGCGTAGCGCTTCCCGACGCCAAACGCATCCCGATCAGAAATAATATCCGAAATTAAATTGAATAACCAGGTTTTTGTATGATTCCTCGTCGGTCGGATAATAGACGTCGTCGTATTTAAACCGGTCTTTGGCTGTATTGGTAAGCCCGCAGTTTACGTTGGCGGAAACGAAGAACCCGTTTTCCATCAGATACCCTGCTCCAATTACGGCCGAGAGGTCGAAAGGTTTTACCATGTCGCCCTCCGTGCGTTTGTCTTCAAACGCTTTGCTGCCGAATACCTGCCTGTTTACGTTGGCCTTTATGCCCAGTTGCGGGCCTGCAAAAACATTCAGCCCGCGATGCACGTAGTATTTGGCCAGTAAGGGAATATTGAGGTAATTGTGCTGCAAATCCGTATTGGCAAATTTAAACCTGGAGCCTTGCATGGAATAACAGGCGCCAGCCTCCATCGAGAAAAGGGGTGAAACTACATACTCGGCAAACATGCCAAAATGTAAGCCGGGTTTGAACGTTCCTCCGGTGTTTGTTTTATCAGCCAGATTTAATCCGGCTCTTGCGGCATAGCGAAACGTTTGCGCACTGATCTGAAACGCCGTGAGCAAAAGTAATAGACAGACAATTTTCTTCATTGATTTTTCAAGAGTTAGTTAGTGATTTGTTTTGTATTTTCCACCCATTTGCGGGCATTTACAAAGGCTTCTATCCAGGGAGTAACCTCGTCGTCTTTTCGTTTGGCGGGATAATATCCGCATTGCCAGGGGAATATCGCCCGTTCGGTATGCGGCATGATAGCCAGGTGACGGCCGTCTTCCGAACATACGCCCGCTACCGATCCGGGCGAACCGTTGGGGTTTGCAGGATAGGCGCCGTAATTATATTTAGCCACAATGCGGTATTCTTTTTCTTCACAGGGGAACGAAAACCGGCCTTCCCTGTGAGCAATCCAGGCGCCCAATTTGGAGCCGCTCAGCGATCCGAACATAACGGAGCGATTCTCCGGAATTTCCAGCGTTACAAATTCCGACTCAAATTTACCGGATTCGTTCAGAAGCATTTTGTGTTTCTTTTCGTGCTCCGGATACAGCAGCTCCAGTTCGGCCATCAACTGGCAGCCGTTACAGATACCCATGCTTAGCGTATCTTCTCTGGCATAATAATTGCGGATGGCCCTGTTTGCCTTTTCATTATAAAGAAAACCGCCGGCCCATCCTTTGGCCGAACCTAATACGTCTGAATTGGAAAAACCGCCGCAAAATACGATAAAGCTAATCTCCTCGAGCGTTTCGCGCCCGCTTGCCAGGTCTGTCATGTGAACGTCTTTCACGTCGAAGCCCGCCAGATACAGGGCGTATGCTGTTTCGCGTTCGCATTGCGAACCCTTTTCGCGAATAACGGCCGCCTGGATTCCGCTTGGCTTGTTTCTGTCGGCCGACAGATTATAGCTGGATAATTGGCCTGTAAAGCCTTTGGGATACCTGAATTCCAGCGGTTGCATCTTATAGTTTTCAAAACGGTTGCCGGCGCATACGCTTCCGCTTTGTTTGACGTCTAATTTATACGAAGAAGCATACCATACGTCGCGCATATAATCAATGCCGAAATGATATTGCGCCCCATCTTTGGACACAAGGATATGCCTTTCGTCTGTCGGCTTGCCAAGCAGGGCAAAACCAACGCCGGCTTTTTCCAGCAAGCTTTGGAAGGCTCTTTTATTGTTTACCTGCACCAGTACGCCCGGATTTTCGGCAAATAATATTTTGACGACGTCTGGTTCGGCAATGGCGTCCAGCGACAGCTCCAATCCACCTTCTACGTTGGCAAAACACATTTCCAGTAAAGCGGTTATCATACCGCCGGCCGATACGTCGTGCCCGGCAAGCAACAGGTCTTTATCGATGGCTTCCTGTATGGCGTTAAAAGCGCTGTGGAAATACTCCGGATCTTTTACCGCAGGAACGGCGTCGCCCACCCGGTTTAACGACTGGGCAAAAGCCGAACCGCCTAATTTCAGTTTGTCGAAGGAGAAATCGACATAATACAGGTATGTGTTTTTACCGGTATGAATCACCGGCGATACAATCTTTTTAATATCGCTCGTTTCCGCTCCGGCCGAAATGATTACTGTGCCGGGCGATAATACGTTTTTGTCTCCGTATTTTTGCGTCATAGACAGGGAGTCTTTGCCTGTGGGTATATTGATTCCCAAATCGCAGGCAAATTTCGACGCCGCTTCTACGGCGGCATACAGCCGGGCGTCTTCGCCCTCGTTGCGGCAAGGCCACATCCAGTTGGCGCTTAACGAAACGCCCTTCAATCTATCGGTTAGCGGAGCAAATACAATGTTTGTCAGCGCTTCGGCAATAGAAAGAACCGAGCCGGCGGCAGGGTCTGCAATAGCGGCTTGCGGCGCATGTCCGATGGAAGCGGCTATACCGGCTTTCCCCCTGTAGTCCAGCGCCACGGCGCCCAAATCGCTTAATGGCAACTGTATCTCTCCCTGACATGGCTGGCGGGCTACTTTACCCGACACCGAACGGTCTACTTTGTTTGTCAGCCAGTCTTTACAGGCAACCGCTTCCAACTGCAATACATTTTCGAGGTATGCATGCAGATTCGATTCTTTGTAAACAACCGGTTGAAATGTTTCTTCCACCGTTTTATCAATCAGAACCGTTTTAGGCGGTTTGCCAAACATATCGTCGAGCCTCAGGTCAATCGGTTTCACGCCGTCTGCCTGTTCAAATACCAGTTTCATGTCGCCGGTCGTTTCGCCCGCTACATACAGGGGCGCCCGTTCGCGTTCCGCCATGCGTTTTACCCGCTCCACCTCTTTTTCTTCTATCAGCAAACCCATCCGCTCCTGACTTTCGTTTCCTATAATCTCTTTCGCCGACAAGGTAGGGTCGCCCACAGGTAATTGGCTCATGTCGATGCGTCCGCCCGTAGCCTCCACTAATTCGGAAAGACAGTTTAAATGTCCGCCGGCGCCGTGGTCGTGTATGGAAACAATCGGATTATCTTCCGATTCGGCTATACTGCGGATTACGTTAGATACGCGTTTTTGCATTTCGGGATTGGCGCGCTGCACGGCATTCAGCTCGATACCGCTTGCAAACAGTCCTGTGTTTACCGACGAAACGGCTCCTCCGCCCATACCGATGCGGTAATTGTCGCCGCCCATTACCACTACCTTTTCGGCAGGCTTCGGCTCTCCTTTCAGCGCGTCGCGCCTGTTGGCGTATCCTACTCCTCCGGCAAGCATGATTACCTTATCATATCCATATTGCTTGCCATTTTCTTCGTGTTCAAAGGTGAGAACAGAGCCGCAAATAAGCGGCTGTCCGAATTTATTGCCAAAATCGGAAGCGCCGTTCGACGCTTTAATCAGCAACTGTTCGGGCGTTTGGTATAGCCACGGGCGGGGATTCAGTATCTTTTCCCATGCGCGCGCGCCTTCCGGGCGGGGATAGGAAGTCATGTAAACAGCCGTTCCGGCCACGGGAAGAGACGCTTTCCCCCCGCCCATACGGTCGCGAATTTCGCCGCCCGTACCGGTGGCCGCGCCGTTGAAAGGCTCTACGGTTGTGGGGAAATTGTGCGTTTCGGCTTTTAAGGAGATAACCGTCTGTATCGTACGGACGCCAAAAAAGTCGGGCTTGTCTCCGCTTGCGGGAGCAAACTGTTCGATAACAGGGCCTTCGTTAAAGGCCACATTATCCGTATAGGCCGAAACTAATTTATTGGGATTTTCCTGCGAAGTTCGCTTTATCAGGTTAAAAAGCGAACTGTCTTTTTCTTCTCCGTCGATAATAAACCGCCCGTTAAATATTTTGTGGCGGCAGTGTTCCGAGTTTACCTGCGCAAAACCGTATACTTCGCTGTCGGTCAGCAAACGTCCGAGTTTTTCGCTAACCCCGTTTAGATAAGCTACTTCATCGCTGCTCAGAGCCAGCCCTTCCTGCCGGTTGCAGGCTTCTATGTTGCTAACAGGGATAACCGGATCGGGTTGTTTATCGATTGTAAACAACTGCTGGTCTAAGCCCTTGTAAATACGTTGCAACATAGGGTCGTAAACGGCGTCGCCCGACGATACGGGTTGATATTCTTCTATGCGTGAAATGCCGGCAAGTCCCATGTTTTGGGCAATTTCTACGGCGTTTGTGCTCCAGGGCGTAATCATTTCACGGCGAGGCCCGATATGCCAACCCTCAAGGGCGCCGGCTGCTACGGGAGACGCTTTGCTAAATAACCAAACTAATTTTTGAATATCTTCGGGAGAGAAAGCTTGTGCTGCTTCTACGGCAAATACCGTCTTTGTCGACGATTTGAAAAATAGAATCATATTGAATAGCGTATCTAATGTGCCGGCAAAGATAGGCAGAAATGCTTAATTTTACTTGAACGGATTCATATTTGTTTGTCAAAAAAACAGACTTTTTCCCTGTTATCGGGTAAAAAAAAGCCGTATTTGCCAAAAACGGCTTTCTTCTCCCGGAACGGATTATATACCTTATAATCAGCTAATTAATACGTCTGTTTTTGATTCTTCCGCTTCCCTGCGGGAGGTTTTCAGGCGATTTTTCGCCAAATATACTCAAAGAATTTCCGCCATCAATCCAAGATTTTTCGCCATCAATCCAAGGATTTTTTTTATTCAATCCATGGATTTTTTATTCAATCCATGGTTTGTTTCCATCAATCCATGGATTTTTTTTTTCAATCGAAGGTTTGTTTCCATCGATCCATGGATTTTTTTTTTCAATCGAAGATTGGTCTCCATTAATCCATGGATTTTTTATATTCTTTGAGTAGATTTTTTCGTTTTCCGCGTTTTTTCGGAAAAAAATCAGGTAAAAATCGTTTCGCATGTACAAACGGGATGTAAAACAGACGTACCGGTCTTCTGCCTGCCAGGGATGGAAAGCGTTCTTTCGGCAGGGGGCGGCGTTCCTTCCGTCGCGACAAACATTTGTTAACTCTCGTCCTGCCGGTCATGCGGGGATAATATGTATTTTTGCGGCGGATATTAATAATTACAGGTATGAGTCATCATTTATTAAAAGGTAAAAAAGGTATTGTATTCGGTGCGTTGAACGAACTGTCCATCGCCTGGAAAGTGGCGGAAAAAGCGGTGGAAGAGGGCGCTGCAATTACATTGAGCAATACGCCGGTAGCTGTTCGCATGGGCGAAGTAGAGGCTTTATCCGCAAAAGTAAACGCAGCGGTAATCCCCGCCGACGCTACCTGTGTGGAAGACCTTGAAACGGTATTCCAACAATCAATGGAAATACTGGGCGGCAAGATAGATTTTGTATTACATTCCATTGGCATGAGTCCCAATGTGCGTAAGAAACGACCGTACGACGATCTGGATTATGGCCTGCTGGAGAAGACGTTAGACGTATCGGCTATTTCCTTCCACAAGATGCTTCAGGTAGCCAAAAAGCAAGACGCTATCGCCGAATTTGGTTCCGTGCTGGCGCTTAGTTATGTAGCCGCCCAGCGTACCTTCTTTGGCTACAATGATATGGCCGACGCAAAGAGTTTACTGGAGTCTGTCGCCCGGAGTTTTGGATATATCTATGGCCGCGAAAAGAATGTTCGTATCAACACCATCTCTCAGTCGCCCACGCAAACCACGGCCGGCAGCGGAGTAAAAGGAATGGAAGACTTGATGGATTTTTCAAATAAAATGAGTCCGCTGGGTAACGCTACCGCCGGCGAATGCGCCGATTACTGCATCACGCTGTTTTCCGACCTGACGCGCAAAGTAACGATGCAGAATCTGTATCACGACGGAGGTTTCTCAAGCATGGGCATGAGTCTTCGCGCCATGAATCAATACAGTAAAGGATTAGAGCCTTATTGCGATGAAAACGGGAAAATTATTTACGGCTGATTTTGTATGCTGCTGAAAATTTATGCTCAGAACCCGAATCGAAGGGAGATAGGTAAGGTAACGGAAGTCCTCCGCGAAGGAGGACTGGTTATTTATCCCACCGATACGGTGTATGCCATGGGCTGTAACGCCATGAATGTACGCGCCGTAGAAAAAATTTGCCAGCTAAAAGGGATAAATCCGCAAAAAAGCAACCTCTCTATTATCTGTTACAACCTGTCTAATATCAGCGAATATGCCAAGGTAAGCAATGCCGCCTTTAAATTAATGCGTAAAAACCTGCCCGGCCCTTTTACCTTTATTTTACCCACAAGCCATGAACTTCCCAAAATATACAAAAACAAGAAAGAGGTGGGTATACGCGTGCCTGACAACAACATTGTACGGCAATTAATAAACGAATTGGGCGCCCCTATCATGACCACTTCCATACGCGACGCCGATGAAGTAATAGAATATACCACAGACCCGGAACTGATTTATGAAAAATACGAAAACCAGGTAGATGTGGTAATCGACGGCGGTTACGGAGGCATAGAGCCTTCTACCATAGTAGATTGTACCACCGACGATTTTGAGATTATCCGCCAGGGAAAAGGCAAACTGCTATTCTAATTGATTGGACAGACTATCCGGTCAGACGTCCAGCTATCCACCACAATGGAAATCTGTTCTTTAGGTAGCCAAGAGGCAAATTCTATTCCTGCTTCGCGCCTGTCGCCCGGCATTAACGTAATATAGTTATCTGTATAATGCACCGGTAAGATACGTTTACCCGTTTTCTTATCAAATACTTTTATTCTGTTAAAGAACGAAATATTCTTTTCCGCACAGAACCGGACAGTCCCGCTATATACGCCTTTTTCTTGTTTAACAGACGCCTCAATGGCGGGTATGGATCGGGGTAAACCCGATAGCGTCGTATAATCTTTCGGTTTAGCAGTCAACCAGTAAATATTATCCGTCACCTGTTTTCCTTTTTCCACTAACGCAAGTTTAAGGAAATAAACCCCCTCTATCCCTTCCGGTTCCGGGATATCAAATAACCGGTTTACGCTATTCGGGGCCATCCTGCTTGCTTCTTCTTTTTCCCAAATCACGTCGCCATTGGCGGTATACAGCCGGGCTTTCGCCAGTACGTCATGGCTACCCAGGGCGGTATTTACCAGTTCAACCTGTTTACTTGCCATATTATATTGAGGATGTACCGGTTCGCATCCTTTCCGCGTTCCGTACAAAGACGCATTTACATCCAGATACCAGTCGTACATCTGTCCGCGTAAAGACGTCCAGGGATTCTGCGTTTTCCAGATAAGTATACCCGTATACCACTCCCACATCCGCGAAGCCCATCCTTCCATAAAAGCGCGATACTGGTCGTAATTCACAAGTTGCGCATATTTGCAATAGGTTTCAATATCTGTTACCGGGCCGTAACGTTCCAGGTGATCGCGGTATCCCAAATCTTTATGATAGCGCCATGCCGCATGCGCCCGCTGTCCCGATACGGGAAATCCGGCCAGTTCATTTTCGGTCATCATTTCGCGCATGCTTTCTATTTCGGGCGAACCCACCGAACCCGCTTCGGGATTAAAAGGAGTAGAACGAAACGTAAAGAACCATTCCCGTTCCTGTATCCCATAAGGGCCGTCCCCCACGCCGCCAATCGTATTCCGCGTAAATACGGTATCTGTTGAATAACTGACAAACAGACGTTCGGGGTCTAAACGAGGGAACATCTCATTTTTCAATTTTTCGTCAACGTCGCTTGCCAGAGGCCATTCGTTAGCGCCGCACCATACGCACAGGCTGGGATGATTCCGAACCATCTTCACCTGGTCTTCCACCGAGGCAAGAAACAGGCTATGATTATCGGGATATTCCCAGCGCCGTTCGCGCGAATCCCGTTTGGAAGGGTCTTCCCATGCGCCGTTACAGTCGCCGCTACCCCAAAGGTCTTGAAATACCAAAATACCATATTCGTCGCACGCATCATAAAACTCGGGACGTTCCAGCAAGGCGCCTCCCCAAACACGAATCATACGTACATTCATTTCTGCATGATAACGGACTTCTGCGCGATATCTTTCCGGCGAAAGACGAAGCAGCCAGTCCGAAGCGATATAATTCCCTCCGGTTATATAGACAGGCTGGCCGTTTACATAAAATTTACGCCCTCCCGTAGCTTGATCTTTCTCCGAAGTTATCTCGCGAATACCGTATCGAAAGGTTTGACGGTCGCTTATGTTTTCTCCCGCTTCAAAATATATCTGCATATCGTATAATTCTTGTTTTCCAATCCCGTTGGGCCACCATAAACGAGGATTTTTTACAGGCAAGTCTTTAAATGCAATCTTCTTTTTTTCTCCCGGAGCCAATGTTATGCTTTGCGTCAGCTTACTCCCGTTTGTTTCACAAACAACTGTTCCGGCCTGAGTTACGGCGGATATATTTTCTATTTCGGCCGTTGTTCTTATAATAGCGTCTTTCTGAGGCCCTCCGGGTTCGCGACGTCCCGGCGCTTTGGTTATAACATACGGATGCTGTATCTTAACCCCGCCTGTAGCCGTAATTGATACTTCGTCCCAAATACCGGTATTCCGGTCTCGTACAGGTTGTATCCAGTCCCAACCGGGCGTAAATTGCATGGTAACATTTCTGGCTATTTGCCCGTCGCCTCCTTGCCCGCCATTCGGATTACCGGGATAGTCGGGAGGAAATACAATAACGGCCAATATATTGCTGTCTTTTTCTTTCAGATAAGAAGTTATATTAAAACTTTTCCGCAGAAACATCCCTTCATGGGTATCCGGATTCACACGTTTACCATTCAAAAAAATATCCGCTTTGTAGTTGATACCACGAAAATTCAGCCAGACTTGCTTCCCTTTCGGCAAGCTTTTTACTTCAAACGGATGTATAAACCAAAAAGTGTAAAAGTCTTTTCCTGTATCATAGATATCCGGTATGAGGTTATTATTCATACTAAACTCGGGTGCAGGAAACAAATTATTTTCCAGCATCATGCTTAAAACCGTTCCCGGCACGCGCGCTTTCATCCAGCCATTCGGGTTAAAAGCAGAAGAAGTGAGTTGATTTCCGTCCACGCCGATCTCATTTGCCCGGCGGGCAAACCAACCGTCGTTAAGAAGTATCTTTTGGCCTGCTTCAGGAACAGTAAGGGATGATTGAGAGCAGACGGGACTGATAAATCCGGCCAACAGTAATAAAACGCTGTAAATAATCAGGCTATCATATTTCTTCATAATTCAAAATCATTTAATTAAGGTATTAAGGTATGGAGGTTTTCCTGTTATTGAAATGCCATACCGTTCGATACGCGGCGTGCCGGACGCTTTCGTGCCGATAACTTCCGGCAGTCTGGCGTCCCGAACGCTTTTTTTTCATTTGCCCTAATCAGCTCAGCTTGTTTCACCCCGTACAATTTCTTCTTTATCTTTATCCCAGTACATCGTACGTCCTTCTAAAAAAGCGCGCGTCCCCATGTGGGCGGTAATAGCTTCTTCAAAAGCCTGATCGATATTGCAACTTGGCGTTTTCTTCTGACGGATACACTCCAACCACTCGCGGATGTGTAAATGTGTTGTATCATAACGTTTTCCGTTTACATAGGTATAAAGCAAACCACGCTGCGCAAAATAAAGTTCGGTCGGCGATGTAACAGAGTCGGAGCTATCCTGTCCCGGCACATAGGTATAGAATGGAGCATCTGTATGAATAACGCCTTTCTCTATTTTATCCACATAGCGGGTTGAATTTTTATCAACCGTAATTTGCAGGATATTGGAAACCTCCATAGAAGCGTCGTGCCCCATAAATACTTTCCCGCGATTACGCGAACTGGCTAATGTAGCGCTATAAAGCATCGTCATTTTTTTATCGGGAAATTCAAATGTAGTCTGCAAAACATCGGGCACGGTACGTCCGTCCTTAAAGAAATAAATTCCCCCCGAAGAGGTTGCAGAATGAGGTATACCAACATGCATAATCTGATTGACGGCGTCATACTCATGCGTAAGCAAATCGCCGGAAAGTCCTGTGCTGTAATCCCACCAGCAACGCCAACGGAAGAAACGTTCCAGGCTGAATTTGCTTCTTTCTTCCGGTCCTACATAGCGTTCCAGCCCGTATGTAGTCATATAGTCCATATATTCTTTGATACGTTCCGGATCTCCTTCAAACTGTTTCCAGTCAATCGTTGCCGGATTAGAACCTTCAATCAAGTCATATACCCAAGCTCCGTTGGGAGAATTCCGGTTTGTACAAACCTCGATAAGATTTACATCGCCCAAGAGCCCTTTTGCAATAATTTCTTCCGCTTTCTGATAACAATCGGTTTGTCTCCCCTGATGTCCCAACTGAAAAACAACCCCTGTCTCATTTATTACCTGACGCACCATATACGTTTCGGGAACAGTCCACGACAACGGTTTTTCCACATACACATGTTTGCCGGCTTTAGCCGCATCCATAGCCATTGTACTGTGCCAATGGTCTGGCGCGGCGATAATAACGGCGTCAATGTCTTTAGCCGCCAATAATTCCTGATAATGAAGATACCGCTTCGGAGCTTTGCCGAACGTACCGTTCGAACCTTCCCTGTTCACATTGGAGCCGGCCAAAATAGCCGCATCGCCATATACGTCGAAAATATCGCATACGCCCGTTATTTCAATATTCAAATTATCCTGTTCCTTATATTGTTGATAGCGGGCGTCATTTTTATTATTTTTCGATGCTTCCATCATGGTATCAATCCACGATGGCTCGGCAAATCCGGCGGCGCGCAACAGTTGCTTGCCTCTGATGCCGAAACCGATAATACCTACGCGGATTAATTCACCACCTTCCGGCTTAGGTTCCAAGTATTTGGCTTCGTCTTTACTTACCTGAAATACATCGGAAATATCGCGCCCTCTTGTAACATCTTTTTGCTTCTTATATACGCCATAAGCCAATGCGCCTAAAACGGGAACAGTAGCTAATACTTTTATCGCATCACGGCGTCCTTTGGATTCAGGTTGTTCAGACTTTGGCGTCTGATTCAGGTTTTTATTTTCTGTTGCCATGATTATGACTATATTAATTTATATTTACAAAAACTTTCCGGTAATACATGCTTCAAATACCTGTCTATTCCTATCACATGAGAAGTTGGAAATGTACATAAAACAGCCAATGCCGCACATTCCACCAAATTCTTATCAATCCATAAATAAGAACCTTCAAAAGGCATTAAATAAGAAGTTCCTACAAAAGAAGGATGCGAAAATGTGTACATGATAAGGAGCAATATACCCCCAACAGAAGCAATCCGCGATAAACATCCGATTATCAAGGCAAGTCCGATTAAAAGAAGACACCATTTATTCATCATATTTACCATATCCACCATGGCTGCATCTTGAGTTAGTTTTATAAAAAAAGAAGCAACAGGCCCTTGCGAATCAAGTAAATATGGGAGAGACGTCCATTTAGGATTGAGGATCTTCACTAAACCCTCATAAGCAAAATGCCATCCGATAAAAACACGTAAAACGATAAGCCACGTCAATTGGGCTTTTGTATACAACTGATTTTTCATTATAAAGTCTAAAAAATGATCCGAGAATAAAAAAAAAGAATACCCAAAGAATGAACAGTTACCGTTCACCTCCGGGTATTCCACTATAAATTGGTTATTCGTTTATAAAAACGTATATTAATCCAATAGCTTAACTTTGATGTTACGGAACCATACATCATCCCCGTGGTCTTGGAAACCGACAAAACCTTCTCTGTCAGGTCCGCCGCAATTCAACAGTAATTCATAAGCCAATGGCCATTCTTTTTTACTGAACTTACTGTTGTCTAACATTTCTTTCCATTGTTGCGTCCACAAGTGGTATTCAACAACCGCCTCGTCATTCAGGTAATGCACCACAGTACCTTTATAACACATAATTTTACCTTTGTTCCACTCGCCGAAAGGCTTGGCATTTTGAGGCTTGGCAGGAATCATATCATATAAAGAAGCCGACATACGATTACCATCTTTACCTAATTTGGCGTCCGGATGGTTTTCGTTATCCAACACCTGATATTCAGGAGCAGAAATATAAGACTGCTGATCTTCTACTTCCTGAATAAGAATAAATACGCCGGAATTAGAACCTTTAGCCACCTTCCATTCAAACTCAAACTCAAAGTTTTTAAGTTTATGAGCAAAAATAAGATCGCCGCCATCGCCTTCCTGCGCTTCGCCGCCGCCTGTTCCATTGAGCTTAATGGCTTTATCCTCAATTGTCCACAAGCTGGGAACATCTGTTTTATTATAGCCTCTCCAGCCCTTGAACGACTCGCCGTCAAAAACAGTGATCCAGCCATCGGCGTCTTTCGGAAAAGAAGCCAAGTCTATGGTAGGAAGATCTAATAATTTATACTCAGGAACAGCAGCCTCCGTCTTAGCTTCTTCCGCTTCTTCCACCGCCGGAGTTTCATTATTTTTCTTTCCACCGCCACAAGCCGAAAAATAAAGCATCATGGCAACAGCGCCCGTTAATACTACTAATTTTTTCATCTTATACTATTTTTAAATCATGTCGTTTTAACCTGATGAATCATCAAGGCATATCAACCAGTTTCCAACCGGCGCGATAGTTATGCTTAATTAATTCTTCAGCAAACTTCTTAGCATTAATTGGATCTGTCCAAGTTTTGTTAAATGATGGGTGACCGTCTTTAATTGTGAAACCGTCTTTAATAACAATCTTGATTTCTTCGTTATCGCTAATATTAGTAAACTTCATATTAGGACCATCCCAATGTAATTCTTTGTTCAGCGATTGCAAACGAACGGCTAATACTCCCATTACGACCATTTCGTTGAATGGACCTGCTTCTGAGAAGTCTGATTTAGTCAGTACACGGTTAGCCGGACTTTCTTTACAAGCACGGATCCAATCCTGTTCGTGACCACCGCGCATAGCGTCTTTCACGCGACGGCAAACTTGAGGAACGTTAGGAGTACGGCCGGAAAGCAACCATGGTCTCACGCCATAACAACCGCAAATCAATGTATCTTTTGTTCCATGGAAAATAACGGCGCCGCCTTCGTCGTTCATGTTTTTACCAGCAGGCCATCCGCATGGAAGATCAGGTTTCAAACCACCGTCATACCAATGTATTTCAACTTCCGGCAAAGCCACTTTCGGCATATTGTCGCGAGCCGGGAAGATAAGTTTCACGTGTTGTGCCTGAGGAGCGCAATCTTTTAATAATAAGGTAGAAGAACCTTGAACTTTTGTAGGATATCCTAATTTCAAGCCTTTAAATACAGGATGAAGGATATGACAAGCCATATCGCCCAGCGCCCCAGTGCCATAATTCCACCAGCCACGCCAGTTCCAAGGATGATAAAGACTGTTATAAGAAACTAATTCTGCCGGACCGGTAAATAAATCCCAGTTTAATGTAGAAGGAACTTTATCGGCTTTTTCAGGAGTCATCAAGCCTTGCGGCCAAATAGGACGGTCTGTGAAAGCTTCAACCTTTGTTACTTCGCCGATTTCGCCATTCCAAATCCATTCGCAAACCAAGTCGACGCCTTCTGCCGAAGAACCCTGATTACCCATTTGGGTAGCTACTTTATGCTTGCTTGCCAGTTTGGTGAGCAAACGAGATTCATAAACCGAGTGAGTCAAAGGTTTTTGCACATAAGCGTGTTTTCCCATTGTTATGGCGTCGGCGGCAATAATAGCATGCGTATGGTCGGCAGTAGCTACCAGTACGGCGTCAATATCTTTGCCCATTTCGTCATACAATTTACGATAATCCCAATATTTCTTTGCCTGGCTGTATTTGTCAAATACAGGTTTTGAATACTTCCAGTCAATATCACAAAGAGCTACAATGTTCTCTGTGGCAGACATATTAGTAAGGTTGGCATTACCCATGCCTCCAATGCCAATACCGGCTATGTTCAGCTTATCAGTGGGAGCTGTATAGCCATGGCTTTTACCTAAAATAGAGTTGGGAACGATCGTCAGAGCTGCAGCTGCAACTGTACCTCTTTGAAGAAATAATCTTCTTGAAATTTTTGACATAATAATTTTCTTTATAGATTAGCACTTATAATTAATATAGATTCTTTTTTTTACATTCATCTAATAACACACAAATCGACGCAAATATAACCAATGCACAAGTATAGGCAACTATAAAAAGATTCTTTCTTCCCTAAAATAATTTTTTTTAACAATGCCATCTGTTAAAAAGAGAGTACGGTATTCTATCCGTGCCAATTTATATCAAATGTTTGCGCGTTCACATTTTTTATAAATTATATATGTCGGAAAATAGCAAAAGAAACAAAAAAACCTTTATATTTGTTACGTAGAATAAGAAACATTTTACAGATTATAATATGAAAAGAAAATCCATGCCTTTACAGATATATCGGTTTTATCTGGAAGGTTTTAAAGAAATGACATTAGGAAAAACGCTTTGGACCATAATTTTAATTAAGCTGTTTATTATGTTCTTTGTGTTAAAGTTATTCTTCTTCCCCCATTTTTTAGGAAAGTTCGATTCCAAATCTGAAAAACAGGATTATGTTTCCAACGAGTTAATTCATCGCGCCATTACTCCTTAAAATAATAATAATTATGATTGAAAGCATTGACACTTCTCTGATTGATTGGTCGAGAGCGCAATTTGCTCTTACGGCCATTTACCACTGGCTCTTTGTTCCGTTAACATTAGGGCTGGGTATTATCCAAGCGGTTATGGAGACTATTTATTACAAAACAGGTAATGAATTATGGAAAAAGATCGCTCAGTTTTGGATGAAAATCTTTGGCATTAACTTTGCAATTGGAGTTGCAACAGGACTAATTCTCGAATTTGAGTTTGGAACAAACTGGTCTAATTACAGTTGGTTCGTAGGAGATATTTTTGGCGCTCCTCTGGCAATCGAAGGTATTCTTGCATTCTTTATGGAAGCTACATTTATCGCTGTTATGTTTTTTGGATGGAATAAAGTAAGTAAAGGCTTCCATCTTGCTTCTACATGGCTAACAATTGTTGGAGCAACCCTTTCCGCCTTATGGATATTGGTAGCCAATGCCTGGATGCAATATCCAACGGGTATGCAATTTAATCCTGATATTGTTCGTAACGAAATGTTCGACTTTTGGGCTGTTGCACTTTCTCCTGTCGCTATCAATAAGTTTTTCCACACTGTACTTTCCGGCTGGGTAGTTGGCGCCATGTTTGCCGTTGGCGTAGCCTGCTGGTATTTATTGAAGAAAAGAGAAACTACATTTGCATTGGCAAGTATCAAAATTGGCGCGACGCTTGGATTACTAGCTTCTCTATTGTTACTTTGGACAGGCGACGGCTCCGCTTACCATGTTGCACAAAAACAACCTATGAAATTAGCCGCTATGGAAGGTTTATATGAAGGTGGAAATGGCATTGGTTTAGTAGGTATTGGCGTTTTAAACCCAAGTAAAAAAAGTTATAATGACGGAGTTGCTCCATTTCTTTTTAAATTAGAATTTCCCAAAATGCTTTCTTTCCTTGGAGAACGAGATCTTAACGCTTATATACCCGGTATTACCAATCTCATTGAAGGAGGCTACCAAACAAATCAAGGCGCAACAACTCTATCTGCCAAAGAAAAAATAGCAAAAGGACAATTAGCTATAAAAGCGCTGGCGGATTATCGTCAAGCGAAAAAAAGCAAAGACGAGGCTGCAGCTAAAGTTCATCGTACTACATTAAACGAGAATTTTGCCTACTTCGGTTACGGATATATTAAAAATCCGGAAGATTTAATCCCGCCGATAGGACTCACCTTCTATTCATTTCGTATAATGGTAATTTTAGGAGGTTTCTTTATCCTGTTATTCCTAATTGCCGCCTGGCTTTCTTATAAAAAGAAATTTGAAGATAAACGTTGGTTGCAATGGGTTTGTTTATGGTCGATTCCTTTCGCTTATATTGCAGGACAAGCCGGTTGGATTGTAGCTGAGGTGGGGCGTCAGCCATGGGCTATTCAGGATATTCTTCCCGTATCGGCAGCTATCTCAAAATTAAATACTTCTTCCGTTCAATTAACTTTCTTTATATTCTTAGCATTATTTACGGTCCTTCTGATTGCAGAAATAGGCATTATGGTTAAGGCTATCAAGAAAGGTCCGCAAATATCCGGAAAATAACTTTTAAACAATAAACATCATGGATAGTACATATATATTATTACAGCATTATTGGTGGTTACTTGTATCACTATTGGGAGCATTATTGGTATTCCTTCTTTTTGTGCAAGGTGGGCAGTCCTTGCTTTTTTCCATCGGAAAAACAGAAATACAACAAAAGATGTTATTAAATTCAACCGGCCGTAAATGGGAATTTACCTTTACCACGTTAGTTACTTTTGGCGGCGCATTCTTCGCATCTTTCCCATTATTTTACTCTACCAGTTTTGGCGGCGCTTACTGGGTATGGACATTCATCCTGCTCTGTTTCGTATTACAGGCCGTATCTTATGAATACCAGGCAAAGAAAGGGAATTTATTGGGAAAAAAAACCTATCAGATCTTCCTTATTATAAATGGCGTTCTTGCCCCGGTTCTTTTGGGTACGGCAGTCGGCACTTTTTTCAATGGCGCTGAGTTTTTGGTAAATAAAGAACAATTGACAGAAGTTACTATGCCGGTTATTTCAAGATGGGCTACCCCATGGCATGGACTCGAAGCAGCGTTTGTTATCTGGAATTTATGCCTGGGCTTAGCTGTATTCTTTTTGTCACGCGTATTAGCTCTATTATATTTCATCAACAATATTGACGACAGTGAAATACAAAAAAGATCGCGTAAGCAACTGATTATAGAAACCGGATTATTTCTGGTATTTTTCCTTACTTTCCTTGTACGCTTATTATTGCAGAATGGATTTGCCGTTAATCCGGAAACAAAAGAAGTATTTATGCAACAGTACAAATATTTCTTCAACCTAATAGAAATGCCCGTCGTACTTGTTGTTCTATTAATTGGAGTAGTTGGCGTACTTTTCGGCGTTATTAAAACTATATTTTCAGCTAATTGGAATAAAGGAATCTGGTTTACAGGTACAGGAACCGTATTGACGGTGTTAGCATTATTACTTTGTGCAGGATGGAATAACACCGCTTATTATCCTTCCTTGGCTGATTTGCAAAGTTCGCTAACGATTGAAAACAGTTGCTCCAGTTTCTTTACATTAAAAGTAATGAGCTATGTTTCACTACTAATCCCGTTTGTTTTAGCGTATATTTTCTATACGTGGAGAGCGCTGGACTTACGTAAAATAAACAGTAAAGAAATGCAGGAAAACAACCATACTTACTGATTGTCTCTTTCATATTATTATATTATTACAAAAAAAGGATTGATTATCCACAAGTGGCCGGAAAATTTTTCTTCCGGCCACTCTTGTAAAAATGAAATACATTATTATGCGCCTGCTTGCAGAATTTTCATCACAAAAAACAGATGAAAACTTGTACTATAAAAAAAAACATCTACCTTTGCAACGCATGAATGGAAAATGCCCAGATGGCGGAATTGGTAGACGCGCTGGTCTCAAACACCAGTGGGCTCACCCCCATGCCGGTTCGATTCCGGCTCTGGGTACTAAAACAGAAAAACAATTCCTTGTAAATCAGTAGATTTGCAGGGGGTTTTCTTTTAGTGCGGAACGGATTACGGAACGTTTGCCGGATATTCTACTTTTCTTCTGGAATACTACTACGCGCGGGATAGATTTGTGCAATAAAAAAAGAATAAGCATCTTTGCAAAACCCCTCAATCCCCCTTACATATACTACATAACGATTACTTTCACTTAAACTGAACATAGTCTTTTTAAACGCAAAGATCAGATGCTTTGTCTATCAATACAAGACGGCCGATTTGGGATGCTTACTTTCCATCATATAATTACAGTGCTGATAGACTT
>JAIRYL010000023.1 GCA_031267775.1 Tannerellaceae bacterium | reverse complement strand
TTCCTGATCCGCACCGGTTTGATGGACAAGCGCATGCTGCCCGAAGTAGAAAAGCTCTACAAACAAAACAAGCTTAAAAACATGAGCGTCATCCTGAACGCCGTCGATTACAAACACGCAGGCTACGGTTATGGATACTACGGCTACGGCGCTTACGGGTACGGGTATGGAAACAAAGCGTAGGTAACGGGCTGGGCGAATACGTTTGCCTCGTCTGCGTAAACGTCTGTAAAAGGGAGAATACGGATATGTCGAAACCCAAAAATCATTCGTTTTTTGCGATAAAGAAAAATAATTGTAGTTTTGTATGTATAAAAATATAAGGCATGAGCATATTACAATGCGATATGATTGAGGATTTTGTTTTATTAAATGAAATGTTTTCCATAAAGTTGGGAATATCAGAACGCGATTCTTTCAATTATTTAAAGAATTACGGCGGGGTTGACTTTTACGAAAAACACTATGCTTTCGAACATACTCAATCGTATGAGAGTACAGTAAATAGACTCGTGAAAATCTGCAGACAAAACGGAGGTACTTTATGAAACTATATCACGGTAGCGATATGCCCATTATCCAAATAGATTTGAGTCGTTGCACTCCCTATAAGGATTTTGGCAAAGGCTTTTATACAACGAGTATAAGCCGGCATGCAGAAGAACGATCGCTCCATATTGCTGCGGAAAATCAAGGTTCGCCTGTTACCACAATTTTTGATTTCGATGAAACATATTTAGTAAACGGAGCGCTTTCCGTAAAGCGATTTTTGACGCCTTCTCGTGAATGGGTGGAATTTGTGATGCGCTGTCGCGATCGTAACATTCCACAACCGCCTCATCATTACGACGTCGTAGAGGGGCCTATTGCTAATGACAAAATGCGGGTACAGTTTTCTCTTTTTGAACGAGGTATTATCGATATGGAAACGACGCTCCGTAGAATTACTTACATTGAAGATACTCATCAAATCAGTTTTCACACGCTTGCTGCTGTTGCACTTTTAAAACCGGAACCCGACTATCCGAAATTATTGATTGAAACGGCAATCGGTAAACTGGCTCAATTTCTCGTTGAAGACAGGAATCTATCTGTAACGGAGGCATTAAATATGGTGTATAATTCAGCGGTATATGAAAAATTAACGAATCGCGCTACTGCTTTATACCAAGAATCGTCGGCCTATATTTATGAACTTCTGAAACGGGAAATTTCATAAAAGTAGTCGAGACCCCCATCATCAACCGCGTAGCCGACCTGACAAAAACAAACTCAGAAACATGAGCGTCATTCTAAACGCCGTCGATTACAAACGAGCGGGATACGGCTATGGAAATAAAGCGTAGCGTAACTGGTCGAGCATCAAAGGGATTTCCTCTTCTTCTATACCGGCTACTACCAGATCGGGGACGTCTTGTATGAAATGTTCTTTGAACATATTGAAATCTCCATTCTCCGTCTGGATAGCTTGTATATAGCGGTTTATCGCTCCTTTTCTGTTTTGTAAAGCCCATTCGGTATGGCCGGCGTTTAAATAGTCTTGCATACCGGGATAATTTGTCATAATTTTATCATAGTAGCGCCGCGCCTGGCCATATTTTCCGGTGAGAAAAGAACACCAGGCAATCGGTCGCCACGCTTTATGGCTTTTGTTATCAAGGTATTCTACCTTGAAATAATATTTTAACGCCTCGTTGTAGTTTTTTAACTCCAGGTAACAATGTCCGATACTAATTTGTACAGACAGCTTGTCAGGGCTTAACTCTTCATACCGGCGATAATACGCCAATGCCTCTTCGAGTTGTTTCAATCTCCGGTAACATCCGGCAATCCTGTATATTACCCATTTGCTTTCCGAATGTAGGAGGTCTGCATGTAAATAGGCGTCCAGAGCGCCGTTAATATCGCCCAACATTTGTTTGCAATAACCAATTTTCTGAAAGAGGATATCGCTGTCTTTTTTAGTAGTCGCTAATTGATTATATAAGGGGAGGGCGTCTTCAAAATAATTTTTCCTCAGGTAGTATTCTGCTATTGTGGTCAGACTTTCTTCGTCAGACAGATAAGGACGCAGTATAGCAAGATTATAGAAATCGAGCGGAGACAGGAAGATATCTTCAAAATCCAAGCGGTTGGGGTATAGTTTGAAAAACCGATACAGGTCTTGTACATATTGCCCCGATACGATTTCAAGTTTTCCCCGTTTACTGATTAGCTCCTCATTATTTTGCCGAATCATTTCCGAAGCCTGGCTGTTGAACTGTCCGATCATCATTTTCCGGGCTGTTTGCGGTATTTGCATCATGCTGAAATAAAGCGAGTATTTATCGGAATTGCACATAAATGTAGCTGCGGCTAACGTATCTGCTATCTCCGTCTCGCTTTCATTTTGTTTGTATCCGTTGCCAAGTAACGAATAATCCGGTATAAAAGGTAAAAACCAATTGCTTAACTCTTTGAAAAACGGGAAATTTTTGAGATGAGTAAAAGTCGAATGCATAACGTCTGCCCCTTCTTGTTGTAACTCCCCGAATTCTTCCATTTTCTTACTCAATGAACTGCCGGCAAGAATGTCCTGCCAATCAGGATTCATTTCATCGCCCGATTGTTCCGGCGCAAAATTGTTCAAGTTCATTTTCCGGGCGATTTTGGGACTTAGCTTAATCATCTCCGGAATAATTTCATCCTGGAGCTTCCGGGTGATTTTTTCCGTTTCCCTCGCTAAAATAAAGCGAAGTATGATTGTTAGCATGGCCTTTTTAAACCCCGGCTCTTCGGCAATAGCCGCCAGCCTGTTCTCTATCTGGGGATATAAGAACGTTCGTTTTCTATATATATATAATGTAAGAATTATGGCGATAAATGCTCTTGTGCGCACTTCTCCTTCAGCAGACAATCCAACAGCGTCAAATAATAGCAGTACCTTTTCTTTGTCGAAAGAAGTTTGAAGAGCCAGCAAAAGCGCCGATACAATCTGACAACCTGCAGAAAGAGGCAAAAGCGAATCGTCTACTATTTTTTTAATAGCTGCGGCCTCTTCCGCAGCGAGTGGGTCGGATACCCATATTTTATTGAATAATAAGGATAAGGCAACTTCGTATGCTGCTTTATTTTCAACGTCGAAATGCGTAGTAAGCAGATGATGCAATTCGCTGTAAGATATTTTAGGCGACGCCTGCATGCTACGCCGGCGCTTATAAAAAGCAAGGGGAGATTCCAATGCCGACAACTTGCGCTTCAGTTGGGCGGCAAGTTCGTACAGGGAAACATGAAGGCTATGATAGATTTGTTCCTGCATAGGGTCTTTAATACCGTCCATTCGATAGCGTAACAAATACTTATATGTTTCCTGCAACTCATTTAGGTTGTCCTGAAAAGTATATTCCCGGCTTCCGCTAATAAGCGACTGCAACGAATCGAACGCATTTTTCAATTCCTTATTATCCAGCGAACCGATGATACGGTTATATGCCTGATTTATTTCTTGTAACGTCATGGTGTATGGAAAACAAATGGTATGCCAAAAGTATCGTTTTTGCCCTAAAATTCCTATCTTTGCACTCCTAATAAATGTAATAGATGAACAATATTCGTAATTTTTGTATTATTG
>JAIRYL010000170.1 GCA_031267775.1 Tannerellaceae bacterium | reverse complement strand
TTTACATGTTGCCGGATTATCGATTACCGACAGGCACGGACTGCAAGTCCGCGCCAGCGGGAAAATTATCCGCTATATCATTAATCAGCAGGGACGTCACAAAAAAGCGAGTACCGGTGAAGAATATGAACGCATTTACAGAGAAAACGGGATTGTTCCGGAAGTTCCCCAGCCGCATGAACAGCTATTCAACCCTGCCTTTAGATTGACGGGGAGGGAGGAGGTATCATGCTATCCCCCAATCGCTACGCTTCATTGGGGGTTATTTACATTCAGACCTGCGGTCTGTGAAGAAACACAAGATTTTGCAGGCGATCCGTAAACTCCCCTGCCGATATATCCGGCAGGGAGAGCCTCTCGCGCCACTGTACGTATGGGTCGCGTATACAGCGGTTTGTTAAGATAGGGGGTATACGTTTAATTATTTTCGGGACGCAGTTTGCGTACGACGGCGCCGGTACGCCACATTTCGCTTTCGCGGAGCGTTTTTAATTCTTCTTCCAGTTTTTCACGGTAATCGGGTTTGCTGTTGGAGTCGATAGAGCGTTGCGCTTCGTGGCCCGACGCTACTTCGGCATACAGTTTTTCAAATACCGGTTTGGTTATGTCGTGGAAAGGGGTCATCCAGTCCAATGCGCCGCGCTGAGCCGTTGTGGAACAATTGGCATACATCCAATCCATCCCGTTTTCTGCAAATAACGGCATTAAGGATTGGGTGAGTTCTTCTACCGTTTCGTTGAACGCTTCGGACGGGCTGTGTCCATTTTGGCGCAATACTTCATATTGCGCAAGAAGTAAACCCTGTATCGCTCCCATTAAGGTGCCCCGTTCGCCCGTTAAGTCGGAATATACTTCTCTCTTGAAAGTCGTTTCAAACAAATAGCCTGAACCAACCCCGATACCCAGAGCTACCACGCGCTCCCAAGCCTTGCCGGTAGCGTCTTGATAAATAGCAAAACTGGAATTTAGCCCGCGTCCCTGTAAAAACATCCGGCGAAGACTGGTTCCCGAACCTTTCGGCGCCACCAATATCACGTCAATATCCGCCGGAGGGATGATATTCGTCCGTTCCTTATACGTAATGCCAAAACCATGAGAGAAATACAAAGCTTTCCCCCCTGTCAGATACTTCCTGATACGCGGCCATACTTCAATCTGGGCTGCATCCGAAAGCAGATACTGCACAATCGTCGCCTTCCGGCAGGCTTCTTCAATATCAAACAGGGTTTCACCCGGCGTCCAGCCGTCGGCTACAGCCTTATCCCACGTTTTGCCGCCTTTACGCTGGCCTACAATCACATTGAAACCGTTGTCCCTAAGGTTCAAACTCTGACCCGGCCCTTGCACGCCATACCCGATCACTGCGATCGTTTCATCTTTCAACACTTCTCTTGCTTTCTCTAATGGAAATTCATCGCGGGTAACTACATTTTCTACTACGCCGCCAAAATTCATTTCTGCCATAAACTTTTAATAATAAGCCTTCCCCATATCTTCTTGAAAATGGATAGGATTTGTTTTTAAACTATAACTACTAAATCTCATGATCAATTTCTCTTTAAACCGACTCCTGACGGATTTACCTCCATGTTACCATCGCGCGGCTGATAGCCTTTCCTTCGTGACAAATAGCCATACTGTACTTATCCGGAGATGTTTCCGCCGCATGAAGCGTTAGCGGCATACCATATCTTCCCTCCGATAAATAAGCTATTTCAAAGCGGCTGACAGCCTTTTCTATGTATGTTGCCATATCAAACATATCCAACAGATGTTCTATATATTTAATGCTGTTCAAATGCCCGTTGACGTCCAAATCGCTGTACTTTACCTTATAGGGATGGCCGGGCGTATCATTCTCTACGGGAATGATCTTACCCGGCTTTTCTATCGGGCAAGGCCTGTCTGCTTTATATACATTCAGCGCATCCACATCCAGGTGCGTCGGGCGGCGCGTCTCCACGTCGATGGCCGCCCAGATAGAACGCGCAAATCCAAACGGCCTGCCTTTGGCGTCTGTCAACTCAAAACAACGGTTCGTGAATAAACGGGCAGCCTCTTCAATCCAGGTATAAAGCGTTATATTTTCCGACATACCCGGATATTCGGTCATTTCGATAGCCAGCCGCGACAATACCCACGCCGTATGACAGTTGTTCATATCATTAAACCCAAACCCACGTTCGGCGGCATGTGCGGAAGCTGCCTGTAAAAGATATGTGCCAATCATCGGGATGGCGATACGTCCCTGGAAATCTAATAAATAAGATTCTGTCAGAAAATGAAATTCGCCTATCTTACTCTTCTCCATTTTTTATATCTAATTTCGTTTTCATCGCCGCCAGCATATCGCTCAGCCGCTCCACTTTACTTTTCGTAATGGCAACCCGTCCGGAACGAATAAACTGTAAAACGCCTATTTTCCGGCTTAATTCTTTGAATAATGCCTGCGTTTCTTCGTAATGGCCGCTTTTCTCAAGCACGATACAGTCTTCATTCATATCAAGCGCACGGGTATCATATTTACGGATTAGTTCCTCCACGCCTTCCATCTTCAGGAAAAGTTCCGTACTTACTTTATATAAAGCTATTTCCTGATATACTAAATCTTCGTCCGTATTATAATACGCTTTCAGGATATCGACCCTTTTGTCTATTTGCTTGACAACCTTATCGATCATATCCTGTTCGGCAAAAGTTGTAATCGTAAACTTATGTATCCCTTTTATCGCAGAAGGCGAGACGGATAACGTCTCTATATTCAGTTGCCGACGCGTAAAGATAACAGTAATCTGATTAAGAAGGCCTACCGTATTCTCCGAAAATACGATGACCGTATATAATTTTTTTGTTTGCATTTTTTTAGAAGTTAAGGTGCGACATTATCCCAGATGAATGTTCGTAATGGAAGCGCCTGCCGGAACCATCGGATACACCATTCCATGCGTCTCTACATGAACGACAAGCATATAAGCCCCTTCATGATTCAGCATTTCGGCAATCGCGTCGTCCAGTTCTTCCCGTTTCTCAACCGCCCGGCCGCCAATTCCATACGCTTTTGCAATTCCCACAAAGTCCGGATTATCCATCGTAGTAAAAGAGTATCGTTTATCAAAAAACAATTCCTGCCACTGGCGCACCATACCCAGGTATTTATTATTCAGCACGATTATCTTCACATTCAGTTTTTCCTGCATAATAGTACCCAGCTCCTGAATCGTCATTTGCAGTCCGCCATCCCCTGCAAAAAGACAAACCGTACGGCCGGGAGCGCCCATCTTTGCCCCGATAGCGGCAGGAAGCCCGTAACCCATCGTGCCTAATCCCCCGGAAGTAACCACGCTCCGGGTTTTGCTATATTTAAAATAACGCAGCCCCATCATTTGGTTTTGCCCTACGTCTGTAACCAAAACCGCCTTGTTTCCGGTTGCCTCCGTTACTTTCCGGACAACTTCGCCCATTTGAAGACGCCGCCCGGCTTCGGGATTTATTTCCTTTTCAATTACCTTTTCATATTCTTCCTTTTCGTGAGAGGCAAAACTCTCTATCCATTCCGTATGACAAGCCGGTTCCAGCAGATTGGTAACGGCAACCAGCGTTTCCTTTGCATCTCCCCATACCGGCGCATCTACCGGCACATTTTTACCTATTTCGGAAAGGTCTATATCAAAATGGATGATTTTTGCCTGTTTAGCGTATGTTTGAAGGTTGCCGGTTACCCTGTCGTCGAAACGCATACCAATCGCGATCAATACGTCGCATTCATTTGTCTTCATGTTCGGCCCTATATTCCCATGCATACCCAGCATACCTTTATTCAGCCGGTAAGCGGTTGGCGTAGCCGACAGGCCAAGCGCCGTAAAGCCTGCCGGAATATCCGCCTTTTCAAGAAAAGCGCCCAATTCTTTTTCCGCTCCGCTCAATATCACGCCCTGCCCTACTAAAGCAAATGGCCTTTTCGCCGCATTGATTAATGCGGCGGCAGCTTCTATCTGTGCTGTAATTATATCGGGAATCGGCAGGTAACTGCGTATATGCCTCACCTTTTCGTATACATAATCAACCTTTCCCAACTGAGCGTCTTTAGCAAAATCAAGAACAACCGGGCCGGGCCGTCCGCTGGAAGCGATATAAAAAGCGCGCGATACAGCCCAGGCTATTTCCTCCGGCTTACGAATCTGATACGCCCATTTGGTAATGGGCTGGGTAATGCCAATCACATCAATCTCCTGAAAAGCGTCCGTTCCCAAGAGAGGAGAAGGCACTTGCCCGGAAATAACCACCAGCGGCGTACTATCCATCAGCGCATCTGCTATCCCCGTAATCGTATTGGTAGCGCCCGGCCCCGAAGTTACCAAAGCGACTCCCACTTTGCCCGACGTCCTTGCATAACCTTGCGCCGCGTGGGTAGCTCCCTGTTCATGCCTGACAAGTACATGTTTCAACCTGTCCTGATAATCATACAAACAATCATACAACGGAATTACCTGTCCGCCCGGATATCCGAAAACAGTATCTACCCCTTCGGCAATCAACGTCTTCAGCATCGCTTCCGAGCCGGATATTTTACCGCTCTTACCTATCGTATCACTCATATTTATTCTTTATTTTTTTATATCGTCAACGATTCTTACGGCTCCTTTATCGGCAGAGGCGGCCATTTTAGCATAAGCCTGCAAAGCTTTTGAGACGTTACGCCGACGATGAGGCGGGGTAAACGCCTTTGTACCCCGCGCCTCTTCCGCTTTCCTGCGCAAATCCAATTCGTCGTCCGTTACATGAACCCGGATCATCCGTTCGGGGATATTAATCTCGATCATATCGCCGTTTTTCAGTAAACCGATAGCGCCGCCCGCCGCCGCCTCCGGCGATACATGCCCGATAGAAAGGCCCGACGTGCCTCCGCTAAAGCGTCCGTCAGTTATAAGGGCGCAGGCTTTTCCCAAATGCTTACTTTTGATATAAGACGTAGGATAAAGCATCTCCTGCATACCCGGCCCGCCTTTTGGCCCTTCGTATGTTATGACCACTACGTCGCCGGCAACCACCTCGTCGCCCAAGATACCTTCACAGGCGGCCTCCTGCGAGTCAAACACCTTGGCCGGCCCCTTAAAATGGAAGATACTCTCGTCTACTCCGGCCGTTTTTACCACGCATCCGTCCAAAGCCATGTTGCCATACAATACCGCCAAACCGCCGTCTTTTCCATAGGCATGCGCCAAATTGCGGATACAACCCTTTTCCCTATCCGTATCCAATTCTTTATAATAATTTTCCTGCGAACCCATCATCCGATTAAACCGGTTGGCAGGCGCGCTCCTGTAAATCTCAAGCGCCTCGTCTGTTATCTTTGGAGACAGCACGCTATACCGGCCGATAGCTTCGGATAATGTTAAACCGTCTACCCGTTTGGCGCTACCCTCTACAAGGCCGGCCTTCATCAATTCGTTCATAATGCCAATTACCCCGCCCGCCCGGTTTACATCCTGTATATGATAAACCGGCGTATTGGGCGCCACTTTACAAAGGACGGGGGTTTTGCCGGATAATGTATCGATATCTTTCATGGTAAAGTTTACGTCCGCTTCATGAGCGATGGCTAATAAATGGAGTACTGTATTGGTAGAACCTCCCATAGCAATATCGAGCGACATGGCATTCAAAAACGCCTGACGGGTAGCTATACTGCGGGGAAGCGCCGAATCGTCGCCATCCCGGTAATACTTATACGTATTTTCAACAATCAGTCGGGCCGCTTTCTTAAACAATTGAACCCTGTTGGCATGCGTAGCTACAATTGTGCCATTCCCCGGAAGCGCAAGGCCAAGCGCTTCGCTCAAACAATTCATGGAGTTGGCGGTAAACATGCCGGAACAGCTCCCGCAGGTTGGACAGGCCGCATATTCTACTTTTTCTATTTGCTCGTCGCCGATAGAATTGTCGGCCGCTTCAATCATCACATCGATCAAATCCAACGCGCGTCCGTCTAATTCGCCCGCCTCCATCGGCCCTCCCGAAACAAATACCGCAGGGATATTCAATCGCATGGCAGCCATTAACATGCCGGGGGTGATTTTATCGCAGTTGCTGATACAAACCAAGGCGTCTGCCTGATGGGCATTCGCCATATATTCTACGCTATCGGCTATCAAGTCGCGCGAAGGTAACGAGTAAAGCATGCCATCGTGCCCCATGGCAATACCGTCGTCAATCGCAATCGTATTAAACTCGGCGGCAAAACAGCCTGATTTTTCAATCTCATGCTTTACGAACTGTCCGATTTCATGTAAATGCACATGGCCCGGAACAAACTGGGTAAATGAGTTAGCTATTGCAATGACAGGTTTACCCATTTGTTCTTCTTTCATCCCATTTGCACGCCACAAGGCCCGCGCGCCGGCCATACGCCTTCCTTGTATGCTACATACGCTTCTTAATCGATTCTTCATATTTTTCCTGTTTTTCATCAATAAAAAAGCCCTTTCTCTCAGGAGAAAGGGCTTTGGAATTATCTTTTACGACTTACAACTATCTTACACACCTTTCTCCTCGTCCGCTAATGACCACAAGGACTACAAGAATAATGTTATGAAGAATGCTGTTTATCATTTGTTACTGTCTTTTCTTTAAACAGTACAAATGTAGAACAATATTTTTTATACAGACAATAGATTCAAAAAAAATTATCGCGGCATTGCTAATTATATATGAATTTTGAATATTTTTAATGATATCACTAATTGACAATCAATACAATATTTGATCGGAATCTATACATAATCAGCAATGTCTATTTTCTTTTAGGATAAGAGAATAGAGACCTCCGTTTTTCTTCCTACGTATTAAAAAGGAATAACTAACAAAAAAGATAATAAAATTTCATCATTTCACGTTCTTAAATTATTATTGAAAACGTATAAGGTGTGTACTAGCATTAACATTGTTCAACATCAGAACGAATGAGTATCCATATCTATTAGCAAAAACAGAATCATAGTTTGTTTTCTTGACTTTATTTATTTGAAGATTCTCAAACGTAACACCACGTACACTTGCAGGAATTAACTGTCCGTTTACATAACTATAATTTGAGATGCCGGAATGTATGGGATTACTACCTTTAGTCAAATATATATTTCTATATATAATGTCATGCACAGTTCCTCCTGTATAAGGGTGGCTAGAACTATATTGATATTCTGATCCTGTCGGAGAATAAGGTGTCTTTTCTGTTTTAATATTTATAAAATATCTTTCAACATCTTCCAGATAAATATTATGATATGTTATCCATTTCACTGTTCCATTGCCATTATTATCAATACTTAGTGGTGCTATATCGGTATCACATTTATTTTGAGCATGAATTATATCAATATTTTCAAAATACATGTTTTCATAAGTCGCTGCATTCAGTTCACAGCCTATTTGCAGGGCATTACCTCGTTCTCCACTCCAAAGTACACAGTTTTGAACAGTTATCGTATGCGTATTTATCTTACCATCTATTCCATTATTGAAATCTGTCCAATTGTAATTAACGCCCGCCTTGACGGCAACACAATCATCCTTTGTCCAAATAAAACAATTTTTTATAGTAATATAAAAACCTCCTACAACATCAATTCCATCGTCATATCCTGTAAGAGATGCTATTTTCACATGTTCAATCCTTATTCTATCGCAACCAAAAAGCGGCAAGACCCAATTTTGGCTGGCAACAATTGTAATTCCTTCAACAGAACTGTCCGTTGCATTTCTGAACACAATCATATGAGGCGCTGAATTAGTAGAAGTACGCGTAACATTTTCCCCTGACAGAATTCCTCTTCCTAGAATTTTTACGCCGGATGCTCCTTTTGCTGTTTTAAATGTCCCTCGCACAATCGCTCCAGGGGCGATATAAACGATATCACCAGAAGACAACTCATTATCAACACCTATATTAGAGATTGTGCCTGCATCAAAATAGCGTTTACATGCTTGTTTATTAGGCACGTTAGTTTCAAGTGGGTTTGCAAAAACCAACAACGGTTTTGTAAGATCATTATTAACCTCAACACTTAGATTTTGAGGGCCAGTAATAGATAAGCGTAAAGTACGGCTATTTATTTTTTGCACTGTGAAATTAGCAAGTCTTGTTGATGTCGTGGTAGTACCAGTTACTCTGTCTGGCCGAACCTTAAAGCTACTAATATCCACTTTCGTAGTGATTTCAATAGTTACTCCACTTGAATTGGCTATACCAAAACTTAAAATATCTGGTTTATACCTTGTGTTTGAAAGAGGGCATTGTGGATTATCATTGTAGTTGTTGTTAATTGGATCAGGCATTGGATATACATAATAATTATTGCCATTATACTTAACGCGGCATAGTTTTGTGCATAAAAAAAGAATAAGCATCTTTGCAAACCCCCTCAGTAATGCCAAGTATGCTTATTCATATGAATTTATCCGCAGACGAAATTCGGGAGCT
>JAIRYL010000162.1 GCA_031267775.1 Tannerellaceae bacterium | reverse complement strand
ATCTCTATGGACGAACTTCTCCCCAGCGCTCAGAAATACGGAGAACACCATCTCTCCATTATCGGCCTTGTAGCCGGTATGGCAGTTATGGCAACAAGCTTATTCCTTTTTATTTAGGGCCTGCTTTAACAGATTATACTTCTCGCGGGCTAAGAAAGAAGTCGGTTATACAAACACAGGAAGCATATAAAGAATCAATACTCGAAGATTTCAGGAAAAATCCGGTATGCCGTATTGCCCATGCAATAACGAGAATCAAGGAATTGACGGGTATCGCATGGCTTCAAATACCGTAAACTTGCTTCGATTCCCGGTAAGGTAAATCCGGAAGAACAAAGTTTCAACACTTATCTATGAGCATGACTATATTTGCACGTTCGCACGGTACACAAACACGGGGTTTTGCTGATGAGTTGATTTGATGTTTTTTCAGCGCATTTTCCTTTTCCAGATAATAAAGGCGACAAAAGTTGCCAGGGTGGTAGCCAAACCCAACAGTTGCGAAACCAACGTTGACAATCCTAAACCTTCGGGAGCTATAAACAGGTAGGTGGAGCATACGGCCGTCATAAACAGGGCGGGCGCTAATGTTATGATATATAATTTTTTGTTCAACGCCAAATAAACGGTCAGCGCCCAGAGGGTAAAGACGGCAAGCGTTTGATTAACCCAGGCAAAATAGCGCCAGATAATGGAGAAGTCTATTTGCAGAATAAGGAAACCTGCCACAAACAGGGGTATGGAAATAAGTAGCCGTTTACTCATGGGTTTCTGGTCTATCTTCAGAAAATCGGCTACAATCAGGCGGGCGGAACGAAAAGCGGTATCGCCGGATGTAATCGGAGCGGCAATAACGCCAAGTACGGCCAAAAAACCGCCGGCAACTCCCAGCCAGTTTTTCGTAATGCTATCAACAATTACCGCAGCATTATCATTTCCCGAACCGGCTGTAAAAAGAGCCGAGCCTTCCTCTGTATGAAAGAAATAAGTCGCCGCGGCAGCCCAAATCAAAGCAACTACTCCTTCAGAAATCATAGCTCCATAAAAAACAGGCCTTCCATATTTTTCGTTTTTCAAACAACGGGTCATCAAAGGACTTTGCGTAGCATGAAAACCTGAAATCGCGCCACAAGCTATCGAAACAAACATCATAGGGAAAACCGAGAGTCCTTCCGGATGCGTATTTTGCAAACCGTCAGTCAATTCAGGAAGCGCCGGATGATAGTAAAGCATCATCGCAAGTATCCCTGCAGCCATAAACAGTAAAGCGGCAGCAAAGAGGGGATAAATCCGTCCGATTAGTTTATCTATCGGAAGTAGCGTGGCTATAATATAATAGACGAATACAACAATAGCCCAAAAGGTTATACCTAAGCTATCCGGAGTAAGTCTTGCCAATAGCCCTGCCGGACCGACTACAAATACAGCTCCTACCAATACCATCAGCAGCAAGGTAAATCCCCGCATTAATTGCTTAAAGGTCTTCCCTAAATAGCGCCCGATCAATTCCGGCAAGCTTTCTCCGCCATTTCGCAGCGAAAGCATTCCTGCCAGAAAATCATGCGTAGCGCCGGCAAAAATACTCCCCAATACGATCCAAATAAAAGATGAGATACCGAATTTAGCGCCCATTATCGCTCCAAAAATGGGGCCTAATCCGGCAATATTAAGAAATTGAATCATAAAAACTTTCCAAGTGGGCATCGGAACATAATCTACCCCGTCGCGCATTGAAAAGGCCGGCGTTTCTCTATCCGGGAAAATACCAAACACATGCTCTACGAACTTGCCATAAATAAAATATCCGGCAAAAAGACAGGCTAAGCAACAAAGGAAAGTAACCATTTAGTTTAGTAATCTTTTTACCGTATCGGATATCATGCGTCCATCGGCTTTACCTGTCAGCGTTTTGGTAGCTACGCCCATCACTTTGCCCATGTCTTTCAGTCCTTTCGCTCCTGTCTGAGTAATAATTTCTTTTAACGCAATTTCCACTTCTTCTGCCGTCATTTGCTTAGGTAGATATATTTCAATCACGGCAACCTCCGCTAATTCGTTTTCGGCTAATTCTTCGCGGCCTTGCGTTTTAAATATTTCAGCGCTTTCTTTACGTTGTTTCACCATCTTTTGCAAAATCTTACCGGCTGTTTCATCGCTTAACTCTCCATTTCCTCCTTTGGCCGTTTTTGCTTCCAGAAATTCCTTTTTTATGCCGCGTAAAGCCTGTAAGCGAATTTTATCTTTTGCCAGCATAGCCGCTTTAATATCATCGCTTATCTGATCAAATAATTCCATATTCATTTGTTTTATATTATTGGTTATTAGAAATAAACTATTTCTCCGCCGGAAGGAGCATTTTTATCCCCGTTACGGGAAGCGACTGTCGAGTGGTCCGACACGCTCGGATGTTTTTCGTTAAAGGCCTTTTCACGTAAGCGAGAGACAAATTTAGCATCTCGCTTAAATGTGGGATTATCCTCCAGCAAATTAATCAATACATCATCATCCATTTCATCTGTGGAAAGTACGATTATTTTATAACGGTACGCATCTTTCTTAGAAGGCCTTTCATAGTATTGATTCATAAGTTGTTCTTTTTCTTCTTCTGTCAATCCATCTTCCTCCTCCTTATTTTCTTCGGAAATCATATCCATTTGAGGGATATCATTTACTCCAAACCCCGTAGCAAGTATCGTCATCTTGACTTTCTTGCCCAATGTATTGTCTTCCGATAATCCCCAAATCACCTTGATTTTAGACGTATCAAATCCCGACATAAAATTACGGACTTCTTTCATTTCCCCGGTCAGCAGCTTGGCTTCCTCGCTGTAAAAAATATTAAACAAGATGCGTTTGGCTTTAAACACATTATTATTATTAAGCAATGGCGAGTTCAAAGCTTCTTCGGCTGCAATATGGAAACGCCCCTCTCCTTCTCCATATCCGTTACTCATAAGCGCCACGCCTCCATTTCTCAAGGTAGCATTCACGTCGGCAAAGTCTATGTTTATCTTCCCCGGAACCGTAATAATTTCGGCAATACTTCTGGCTGCCACCGTTAATGTATCATCCGCTTTAGCAAAAGCGGTTTCAACATCTTCTTCCGCATAGATGTCAAGCAATCGTTCATTATTGATCACCAGCAAAGCGTCTACGTTTTTCCGTATCGCCTCAACGCCGTACAAGGCCTGAAGTATTTTAGGTTCTCCCTCAAATTCAAACGGAATGGTAACAATACCAACTGTCAGGATACCCATATCGCGGGCATACCCGGCTATAACAGGCGCCGCGCCTGTTCCGGTTCCGCCGCCCATACCTGCCGTGACAAATACCATTTTTGTGCCGTCACTCAGTTTTTTCCTGATATCCGCTTCGCTTGCCCGCGCCGCATCCCTCGCTTTTTTAGGATCATTACCTGCTCCCAAACCTTCTGTTATCGCTTCGCCCAACACTAATTGATCGGGCACATCCGAACGTTCCAACGCCTGTTTATCTGTATTACACAGTAAAAACGACACATCCTGTATGCCTTCATGATACATGTGAGTTACAGCATTTCCGCCTCCGCCTCCTACCCCGATTACTTTAATGATCTTCAATCTGTCACGGGGTAAATCAAAATTTAATATAGAACTATCCATTATTCTTCCTGTTTATCACTATTGTTAATTTCCCTTTTTTCTGTCTCATTTTCCCAAGCGTCGTCTTCTTTCTTCTTTATATCTTCATAATCCTTATCATCAAATAGTTTATTTGCAAAGCCTGCCATTTTATCAAAAAATCTTCTGCTTTTTTTCCCTCGTCCTCCCGGTTGCTTTATCTCTGATTCAACGTCTCTTCTTACCTGTTCCCGTATTCTCAATCTTTCCCGTTCCCGTTCTTTTTCCAATTCGTTTTGTTTCTCTTTCTCTTTCTGTTTTTCAACGTCTACTACCGCATGAACTTTTGCATCCACCCTGTTTACCGGACTCGATACAGGAGGCGTATACGAACAATTCATTGTTCCTTTCAGTAATAAACCTGCCACCACCCCAAATTCCGGTTCAATGGGCGCGCTTGTTTTCTCAAAGAATGTTTTGTTTACCGCTGCATAACGGACTGTCGTTCCAAATCGTTCACGAACAGCTTCATCAAAATTCTTTAAAGAAGCCCCCCCTCCCGTTATAATCATCCCGGCGTTCAACTTACCGACGATTCCCGATTCTACCAAACGAGCCTGTACATTCTCCAATATTTCCTGCAAACGGGCTTCAACAACTTCATTGATCTCTGATAATTTAATTTGCCGAATTCCTGCCCCATTTATACTATTCACTTGTACGGAAGAATCGTTTTCCCTATCGGCAGTTGCATCGCCATACGTCTTCTTTAAACGCTCTGCTTCCGATTCTACAATATGTAAGCTGGTAAGATCCCTCGTAATCAAATGACTTCCTAACGGAATAGTGCATAAACGAATCAACCGTTTACTTTTAAATATAGTAAGCGATGCTATGCCTGCTCCAAAATCAAGCAAAGCGCATCCTAAATCTTTCTCGTCTTCACTCAACACAACATCTGCCAAAGCAAGAGGCGAAATAAATATACCCTGAATTTCTATTTTAGCGCGCTCTGCTATACTGTTCATAACATGCCGCTTTAAAGAAGGACGACACACTATTAATTTATAATGCGCTTCTATACGCGAACAAGGAATGCCCACCGGATTATTCTCCTGATTACCATCTAAATAAAAAGTAGGAGAAACAATCGACAGCGCTTCCAACCCGTCGGGTTTGAAAGCCTGACATTCTTTGTAAAGAGCATCTATCGTTTCTTTTCTTACTTCGCTGTCTGCGCCTAACGAGTTAACGACCACATGGTCTATGGAACGTATCGATTGTCCGCCTACGCCTACGTATACTTTTTTTATCTGTACCCCCGGCGCCTTGTTAGCCAATTTCCGGAGAAGCGTTGTTATCCGGTTGGCCGTATTCTCTACATTATAAACAACGCCTCTTCTGATGCAGTTGGCAGAACTTTCCGCTTCGCAGGCAATAACCGTAAATATTCCCGCATGACTTCTCACGCCTATAATACCTTTTATATAAGACGTTCCTAAGTCAATCGCCACTATGTAGTTTGTACTTATCATATCCGCTTCGTTTTTTTTGTGCAAACAATCTGGTCTTTAAATTTCAAATTAATTATGCTGTATTTTTCCCAACCCATTTTAGGGATGGCTTGTTCATAAAAAAGCTGCAAATTATATAGTTTCTCCCGAAAATCATCAAATGTACCTAATAAAATACGATGCTCTCCCACACGAGGAATAAGTGCAATTTCTCTATTCGGGTAAACATATATTTGTTCTATCTGATTATTCCAAAACTCATTTTTATGCAAAAATAATGCAAAATCATACAAATCGGTTGTCGCTAGTTCTTTTTCAATATATCCGCTTGCAACAGGAACATGAGCCACATATCGCCAGCTAATCGGCATTATATCTCCTTTGTTGTCTACATAGAAATTCCCTCTAGCGCCAATCACACGCAAAATAGGCATTTTTTGCTTTACTTCCAACTTTATCGTACCCGAAGGCGTTTTATAGGCTTCTACGGCGGCTATCATTTCATTTTTTAGCAATTCGGTTTCTATCTTGTGGGTATTAACCAAATTCATCGGCTGCCCTATCGGATTAAGTTTGGCTTGTTTCAATAAGGATATTAAATCGTTGGCGGTAACAAAGCGCTTATCTAAACTGTCTTTTACTATTACCGCCAAATCATGGCAGACTGTGTCTTGCTTTACATCTTTGAAAAAGACAAAAGCAAACAGAATATAGCATGAAAGCAGAAACGCTACAATAATTGAAATTATTCGGGTGGACACTTGTCTAAAATTTGTTTTACAGGTTCAACTAACCGGTCGATATCGCCGGCGCCAAGCATTAATACAACTTCATACGTTCCGGAAGCCATTACATCCGGTAATTGTTCTTTACTACACCGTTTTTTATCCGGAACAGTTGCCTTATCAAAGATTATCCGGGAGCTAACGCCCGGAATCGGCTCCTCGCGGGCAGGATAAATATCCAATAAGATTAATTCGTCCAACAAGGAAAGACTTGATGCAAATTCATCTGCAAAATCCCGTGTGCGGGAATATAAATGAGGCTGAAAAACACCCGTCAGTTTTTTATCCGGATACAAAGCTTTCACTGATAAAATACTTTCTTTCAACTCTTCCGGATGATGAGCGTAATCATCGATTAAAACGATATGGCTATTCTTCAAACGAAAATCAAAACGCCGTTGGGCGCCTTGGAAAGAAGCCATACCTTTTTTTATCTCTTCTTCCGTTGCTCCATTAAGCCAGGCAATAGCCATAGCGGCTATACCGTTTTCGATATTCACTTTCATCGGAACCCCTAACCGAACATCAGCCATACGGATACCGGGACCTGCAAAATCAAAATAAATCTCTCCGTTTCCGATGCGGATATGATCCGCATAAAAATCGGCTTTGTTCGTGCCGGAATAGGTATATAGCGTGACTCCGGCGGCTAATTGAGGCGTTAGCGAGATACCCTCTTTCATCACTAAGCATCCACCCGGGCGGATCAAAGATGTAAAATACTCAAAACTTTCCCGGTAAGCTTCCGGCGTTCCATAAATATCCAAATGATCCGGATCAGCGGATGTAATCACTGCCATATAGGGATGTAACCAATGAAAAGAACGGTCAAACTCATCAGCCTCAATAACCGTAAAGTCGCTGGTATCCGAAAGCGCCAGATTACTATTGTAATTCTTCAGGATTCCCCCTAAGAAAGCGCTACAGTCTATATGCGATTGTTTCAGCAAGTGAGCAACCATAGATGAAGTGGTCGTTTTCCCATGTGTCCCGGCAATACATAATCCTTTGGAAGATTGGGTGATTTCGCCCAGAACCTGCGCCCGTTTCATTATTTCGAAACCATTGTTCCGAAACCAGGTAAGCTCCTGGTGAGACTCGGATACGGCAGGCGTATAAACGACTAATGTACTGGCGGGCAAACGAAAAGCTTCCGGTATCAGATGTATGTCATCTTCAAAATGGATAACCGCTCCTTCCTGATTCAGCGCGTCGGTTAAGCCGGAAGAGACCCTGTCGTATCCACCAACCTGTTTGCCTTTTGCCAGGAAATAACGAATCAGAGCGCTCATACCAATACCGCCAGCGCCCACAAAATAGACAGATGATATATCTTTCAAATCCATACGCCTATTTCTCCTCCATTATTTTTACAATTTCGTCAACAATTCGTTCGGCGCTATCCGGTAAAGCCAACGTTCTGATGTGTTCGCTCAACCTTGCAAGAAGCGCTTCATCCCCTGCCGCTTCAAGAGCTTTCGGTATCAATACCTGTTCAGCCTCTCTGTCAGTTACCAAAATAGCAGCTTCTTTACGCGTTAAGGCTAATGCATTTTTTGTTTGATGATCTTCTGCTACATTGGGAGAAGGTACTAAAATAACCGGTCTCCCCAGCAGGCAAAGTTCCGATATCGTTCCGGCTCCTGCACGTGAAATTACCAAATCAGCGGCAGCATAAGCATAATCCATCCGTATAATAAAGTCGAAACAACGAACAGGAGCGTCATCATATTTTTCCAGGCTGCCTCTCGCATCATTATAATAATAGCGTCCTGTTTGCCAGATCAGTTGCACCCCTGACGCCACGATCCCATCCAAATGATTCTGCACGCTTCTGTTAATCGTCCGTGCGCCTAAACTTCCTCCTATCACAAGTATCGTTTTCTTTTCGGGAGAAAGCGAGAAAAAACGGCATGCTTCCGCTCTTTTTTCAGAAAGTCCAGACGCTTCGCCGGTTATATCTGATACTAAGTCCTTTCGTACCGGATTCCCTGTCAGTATTATTTTATCCGAAGAAAAAAACTTTTCCATACCGTCATAAGCCACACAAATCTTTTGCGCTTTCTTAGCCAGTAATTTATTAGTAACGCCCGCATAAGAGTTCTGCTCTTGTATCAGAATAGGAATTCCCAGTGAAGCGGCAACTTGCAAGGTTGGTCCGCTGGCATATCCGCCTACGCCTATAGCTATGTCGGGTTTAAATTCACATATTATTTTTTTTGCCAGACGAAGACTTTTCAGCAGGCGGGCTAGCGCTTGTATGTTTTTAAGCGGCCTCGAACGGTCGAATCCGCTAACGGGAAGTCCTGCTATTTTATAACCGGCTGCAGGAACACGTTCCATTTCCATTCTATTCTCTGCGCCTACAAAAAGGATTTCAGCATCCAGATAACGTTCTCTAACGACATTTGCTATGGATATCGCCGGAAAAATATGTCCGCCGGTTCCCCCTCCGCTTATTATAATTCGATATGATTTCATTTCTTTTCTATAATGGTTTCAGTAGCAATCAATGAAAAATCGTCCGCTATATCCGTTTCTATTTCCATAAATTCAGGATGCAAGTCGCTTGTATCTTCCTCTTCTTCATTACCCATACCTGCGCCGAAACGACTTATGCTTAAAATAATGCCAATGTAAACGCACGTAATTACCGTAGAAGTCCCTCCTCTGCTAATTAAGGGCAACGGTTGTCCGGTAACCGGAAAAAAACCGACAGCTACAGCCATATTAGCAAAAGCCTGGACAATAATCACTAATCCGCATCCCACCACTAAATATTTCTGGAATAGCCTGTCGCATTTGCGGGCAATTAGTCCAACCCGTATCATCAGCATAATATAGAAGAACAAAACGAGCAATCCGCCAATAACGCCCAATTCTTCAATAATAATCGCATATATAAAGTCGGAATACGCCTGTGGCAGGAAATCGCGCTGTTGTCCGTGTCCGGGCATCTTACCAAACAAACCGCCATTTGCAATGGCTATCTGGGCGTGCGATACCTGGTAATTATCGTCTGTTATCTTATACGTATTGGCGTCTAATGCCGGTTTTTCTATAAAAAAGTCGGTAATGCGTCCCTTTGCCGTTGGTAAACGACGGCCTGTTTTTTCAAGCACATTGTCAGGAAGGGCAAACAAGATCGCCACAAAAAAAAGGGCAAACAAGAGAAGGGCGAATGTAAGGAAAGCCATTTTCTTAAAAGGTATTTGTCCGATGAACATCATCAGATAACAAATAACAAATAACATAGCTCCTGTTGAAATATTGTCTAAAAAGATGAGTAAACAAATAACGCCGACCCCAATCAATATATAATTAAAAACTTTGTCAATTCCCAATTTTCCCTTCTTACTCAAAAGGAACGCAACAAACGCCACGCTGGCTAATTTGGCAATCTCGGAAGGTTGAAAGCTTATGCCGAACAAATTCAAAAAGCGATGCGCATCATTGGTTTTTTCGCCAAACAGAGGAGTTACAATCAGCAGTAAGGCCGAAACAGGCAACAAAAGAATCAAAGCGGAAAAAAAACGAGAAGGCACATTGTGTAATATCAGGATCAGTATAAATCCAGCCAACAGAAAAGAAGCATGACGCGCCACCGGCGCCCAGTAATTTGAGTTTTTATAGGTAAGCGTACTTGTTGCGCTGAATACCTCGATCACCGAAACCAAACAAAGAAACCTGAAGATAATCCATATTACCCGGTCGCCCTTGAATAATTTATTCGCCAGTTCCATTTTTCTTATCATTACAAATTAAGCACACAATTCTTAAACTGGTTACCCCGGTCTTCATAGTTGGCAAAAAGATCAAAACTGGCGCAACAGGGAGATAACAAAACAGTATCCCCTTTTTGAGCGAATCTATATGCCTTGTCTACGGCCTCTTGCATCGAACGGGCGTCTGCTGTTTCCAACGCCTTTCCATTAAAAAAGGAATGTAATTTAGCATTATCAACACCCAAAAAAATCAAGGCGCAAACCTTTTCTTTCACCAATTCTTCTATTTCCGAATAATCATTTCCTTTATCTACGCCTCCCAAAATTAAAATGACTTTAGTCGTCATACTTTGCAAGGCATACCAACAGGAGTTAACATTAGTGGCTTTTGAATCATTCACATAATCAACGCCTCTTACTCTGGCAACTTTTTCCAGGCGATGTTCAACGCCCGTAAAGTCGCTCAGCGATGCACGGATATTTTCATCATGAATATCCATCAGTTTAGCGGAAATACCTGAGGCTAAAGAATTGTACAAATTATGCGTACCTGTCAGGGCTAGTAAATCTTGTTCCATGGTAAATAAACGCTTTTTTGTTTCAATAACTAATTGTTTTTTTTCAACATACCCTTTAACGCCGTCTTGAAAGGCTGAGGCAAAAGGATAAAGAGTTGCCGCCGGTTTTCTTTTAGCAACTTCCCGGATAATTACAGGGTCATCATTCCAAAAAACAAATGCATCCTTTTTAGTTTGATTCTGTATAATACGAAATTTCGAATCTATATAATTTTGCATTTTGTAATCATAACGGTCTAAATGATCAGGCGTTATATTCAACAACACAGCGATATCAGCCTTAAAGCGATACATGTTGTCCAACTGAAAACTACTCAACTCTATCACATAACAGGCATGCGGGCTTTCTGCTACCTGCAAAGCCAGGCTATTTCCCACATTTCCGGCCAGGCCAACATCAAGGCCTCCTTCTTTAAGGATATGATAAGTCAGCATCGTTGTAGTGGTCTTTCCATTACTGCCGGTAATACAAATCATGGTAGCGTCCGAATACCGTCCGGCAAATTCTATTTCGGAAATAACAGGTATATCCCTTTTTATCAGTTCTTCTATTATAGGCGCTTTACTGGATATGCCGGGACTTTTAATCGCTTCCTCAGCAGAAAAAAGAACGTCTTCCGTATGACGACCTTCCTCCCAACGGATACCCCTGCTATCCAACATCTCTTTATATTTCTGTTTGATAGCGGAAGAATCGGAAACAAACACATCATATCCTTTCGCTTTTGCCAGGATAGCAGCTCCGGTTCCACTTTCTCCGGCTCCTAATATTACAATCCGTGCCTTCATTATCTCATCTTTAGGGTTACAATTGTTACAGCGGCTAAAATAATTCCTATCAACCAAAACCGGATTACAATCTTTGACTCGGGTACAATATTAAACGGCTTCTGTATCATAGCGTCTATACCCGCATTTCCAGCCTTTTGAAAATGGTGATGCAAAGGCGTCATCTTAAATATACGCTTACCCGTTCCATATATCTTCTTTGTATATTTAAAATAAAATACCTGAATCATGACAGACAAACTCTCTGCAAAAAAGATTCCGCACAATACAGGAATTAATAACTCTTTACGTATAATAATAGCAAACACGGCAATAATTCCGCCCAAAGTAAGACTGCCGGTATCTCCCATAAACACTTGGGCGGGATATGAATTATACCACAGAAAGCCTATCGTAGCCCCAATAAAAGCCGCAGCAAAAATCACCAGTTCCTGAGCGCCCGGAATGAACATGATATTCAGGAAAGGAGCAAATTCAGCGTGCGACGACATATAAGCCAGTATCCCCAAAGCTACGCCAATAATGGCCGAACTTCCAGCTGCCAAACCGTCTAATCCATCGGTTAAATTAGCCCCATTCGATACGGCGGTCACTATGAAAATAACGATCAAAACAAATATCACCCACGTTGCTTCAGTTTTGTACTTACCTGCCCAACCGGCTAATAAAGCATAATCGAAATTATTATTCTTGACAAAAGGAATGGTTGTTTTGGTCGATTTGGTTTCTGTTGGATGGAAATTCACAGATTCAACCGTATCTTTTTCTTCATTGAAAACTTCAATATTCTCACGAATTACCACATCCGGACTCATATACAATACGAGACCTACAATTAATCCGAGACCTACCTGTCCGATAATCTTAAGCCATCCCTGCAAACCGTCTTTATTCTTCCGGAATACCTTAATGTAGTCGTCCGCAAACCCGATACATCCCAACCAAATCGTTGTAATTATCATCAGGATAAGATAGATATTATCTAAACGAGCGCAAAGTAAAACGGGCACAAGGATAGCAATAATAATGATAACCCCTCCCATGGTAGGCGTCCCTTTTTTATTCATTTGTCCTTCCAGTCCTAATTCGCGAACTGTTTCACCTATTTGTAGCTGTTGCAACCAGTCTATAATACGCCGCCCTATGGCCGTAGATATAAAAAGAGATAAAATCAAAGCCAATCCCGAACGGAAAGAAACGTATTTAAACACGCCTGCTCCGGGAAAATCCAACTGGTCTAAATAGGTAAAAAGATAATATAACATATTGCGTTTATCGTTGTTGAGTTACAAATATTTCCCTTAGTTTTTCCCTGTCGTCAAAAGGATATTTTACGCCTTTTACTTCCTGATAGTCTTCATGTCCTTTGCCGGCTACCAGAATAACATCTCCTTTTTTAGCTAACGCCGCGGCCGTTTTAATCGCCTGAAGACGGTCTGTAATGCATAACGTACGTTCTAAATCCCCGGCAGTCAGGCCTGCTACCATATCGTTTATAATATCGTCCGGTTCTTCAAAGCGGGGGTTGTCCGAAGTTAAAATTACCTGATCGCTCAAACGCGCCGCCTCTTTCGCCATAATCGGCCGTTTTCCTTTATCCCGGTTTCCGCCGGCGCCTGCTACGGTAATAATACGTCCTCTATTGCCTAACACTTCCCGAATACTGTTTAGTACGTTAACCAAGGCGTCCGGCGTATGTGCATAATCTACAATGGCCGTATAACCGAGCGGAGACGGCGTCGTTTCAAATCTTCCGGATACGGAATGAAGTATGCTGAGCGTTACTAATATTTCGTCCGCATCTTTTCCCAAAGCGATAGCCGCACCGTAAACGGCTAACAGATTATAGACATTGAAACGCCCTACAAAATGAACCGTTACTTCCTTTCCATTTATCAACAAGTTCGTCCCCTCAAAATGAGACTCTATTATCTTTCCTTTAAAATCAGCAGCCATTGTGCGGAGGGAATACGTCAGTTTTTTAGCCGCCGTATTCTGCAACATAACCAATCCTGTTTTGTCGTCTATATTGGCGAGGGCAAAAGCTGTGGCCGGCAAATTATCGAAAAATTTCTTTTTCGTTTTCAGATAATTTTCCACTGTCTTATGATAATCCAAATGGTCGCGAGTAAGGTTGGTGAAAATTCCGCCGTCAAACGACAGCCCGCTGATACGTTTCTGGTCTATAGCGTGGGAGCTCACTTCCATAAATACATATTCGCATCCTGCATCGACCATCTCAGCCAGCAATCGTTGCAAAGTAACCGGATCAGGAGTGGTATGATGCGCCGGTACGGCTTTGTCATGTATATAATTACAAACCGTCGACAACAAACCGACTTTATGTCCCATCTTCCGAAACATCTCGTAAAGCAACGTTGCAATCGTCGTCTTCCCATTCGTACCCGTAACGCCTGTCAATATTAATTTATCCGACGGATAATCATACCAGGCAACCATTAGTTTCCCTAAAGCGTCGGCAGAATCCTTTACTGCAATAAAAAGCGCCTTTTCTTTGAGCGTTTCAGGAACTTCTTCACAAACCACAGCCACGGCTCCCCGTGTAATAGCGCTTTCTATATATGTATGCCCATCGACGGTCACACCGCGCACAGCCACAAACAACGAACCGTTTTCCACTTTACGCGAATCGGATTGTATATCGATTATTTCCGTATTATCGTCTATCTTGTTTGTATCTTGAATGCCTAATGATTCAATCAGTGTTTTCAGTTTCATCCGGGTTTTATTGTAATGTTATTGTTATTGTTTGTCCTTTTGCTTGCGCTCCAGGTTGAACAGACTGCTTAACCACCTTCCCCAAGCCTGTAAGTTCAACTTTCAATCCCGCGTCTTCCAACAGATAAACAGCATCTTTAGCGCCCATGCCAACTACGCGGGGAACAAGCCCTTTCCGAATATTTATATCATCTAATTCTATCCGGGTATCATTCGCTTTTGCCAGCGCCCAGGAAGATTCATCATGATTCGGCGCCGCTTTGATATCCAATTTCCGCAACACCCGTCGTAAAGCCTGTACATCGCCGGCCTTAGGCGTTGGTATAAAAACGGCAAGCGAATCGGCCTCTACCTCGCGAATATCATACCGCATCCGGTTGGCGCTAATCTTTTCGGCTATCGACTTTACAACAGCCCCCGACATCGTCCCGCCCGACGGATAGCCAATCCGGGGACGCCGTATAAGAACCATACAAGAGAACTCAGGGTTGTCTGCCGGAAAATACCCGGCAAAAGAAACCTGATGCCCGCTGCCTTCATAGCTCCCTCCTTCGGCAATTTGCGCCGTTCCTGTTTTGCCGGCTATCTTTATTGCATTGGAATGAGCCGGTTTTCCCGTTCCCCTTTCTACAACTCCTTCCAGCATACCCTGCATAATACGCAATGTTCTATCCGAGCAAATTGAAGACCGGACGACTTCCGTAGAAAAACGTCGGACAGTTTCGCCATTCTTTACTATTTCTTTGGTAAATATAGGACGAAGCATTTTACCCCCATTTGCAATTGCGTTAAAAAAGGCGAGAGTATAGATAGGAGGAATCTGGGTCTCATATCCAAACGACATCCAGGGCAAAGCGGTAGCCGACCAATTCGACCTTGTTTTGTTTGGCATACGGATAATAGAATAGCCCGCCCCGGGAATTTCTATCTGCAAGTTTTCCGTTAAGCCTAATCGTTGAATTCCCTGAACAAATTTTTCCGGTTGCGTTATATAACCGTCTATTATTTTTCTTGCTACTCCTATATTTGATGAAAACAATACGGCTTCTTCTACCGTTATCACCCCATAACCTCCCCGCCGCCAGTTATGGTCTCTTATTTTTTCTCCCGCATAAGGATAAACGCCGGCGCCGGTATCTATTAAATCGGAAGGCTGGCATTTACCGTCTTCAAGGGCTACCATAATAGAAGCCACCTTAAAAGTAGAACCCGGTTCCAACATATCGGCTACGGCATGATTCTTTGTTTCTCTATAAACGCCGGTTCTTGTCCTTGCCATATTGGTAATCGCTTTCACTTCGCCGGTCTTCACTTCCATAACAATAGCCGTCCCTAATTCCGCGTCAGTCGACCTGAGCATATCCACCAGCGACTTTTCCGTAATATCCTGTATTTCTATATCGATTGTCGAACGAACATCCATTCCTGCAATCGGTTCCACCTCTACAATATTTGTCCAGGCCCCGTTTACCCTGCGTACGGCATTCAATCCGGGCACGCCGCGTAACAAGGAGTCGTATTGCATTTCCAGGCCATTCCGTCCTTTTGTCACCCCTATTGAATCTATTTCGCCAAACACGTCGCCAATCGTACGAGAAGCTAAAGAGCCGAACGGGCGTTGACGTTCAACCATTTCCTTCGTATAGAACCCGCTTTTGTTTCTGCCCAAACGAATGAACGGACAGGTACGCATTTCTTTCAATTGCGTATAAGATACCTTTGGCCCATATACCTCGTATTGCCTGCTTTTACGGCTAAGGCCGTTCAACAAATGCGCTTTATAACCCGCCGCCGTTTTTCCTCCGAAGTTTTTAGACAGATAATAAGCCAGCGAATCAACGCCATCCTGTTTTGATTGCAAAAAAGTATCAACGTTAAAGCCCTCTGCTCTAAAATCGATGTAAGTATAGTAACGGGGAACGCTGGTAGCCATTAACCACCCGTCGGAAGAATAGATATTTCCCCTGCTGGGATATACTAACCGGTTAGGCCGTTTCTGCTGTTCGGCTATTTTCAACCACTCTTTATTATCGACAAAAGCCGTTTGGATCGTACGGAAAATAATGCCAAACACAATCAGCATTAACAGTAAAATTACCGCAGAGTAACGAAGAAGTATCTGACTACCTCGTTGCTCGGTCTCTCTCATTTCGTCTTCTTCTGCCATTTTTCACTTAACTAATTCATAAGGAGGGTTTTTTGCTCCTTCCAACTCAAGTCCTTGCCGCTCGACAAGCGATTCTATCTGCGATTGTCTGCTATTCCCTGTCAACTCGGATGATATAGAGAGAGCTTCATAACGCAAATCGCGCAATTGCTGCTGCAAACGGTCTATTTCTCTTAATTTCTGCATACAGGTATAACGATTGCCTATAAAGAAAAAGACCATCATTACCACCAACACAATCATTTTTGTATGACGAAGGATAAAATCTTCTTTTAAGATTCCGCCTCCTAATATATACATGAATGAACTCTCTTTTCTTTTTTTCTTTTTCCTCTCTGCCGCCATATCACTATTTCACTTCTGCTATTCGCAATTTAGCGCTTCGCGAACGTGGATTTCTTTCTATTTCCTCTTCCGAAGGCGTAAGCGCTTTCGTATTTATCAAATGGAAAGGTGTTTCCGCATTTCCATAAAAGTCCCGTATAGCCTCCCCTTCAAAATTTCCCGTCCGCAGAAAATTCTTTACCAGCCTGTCTTCCAACGAATGATACGTTATTACTGCCAGCCGCCCGCCAGGCTTAATTACATCTAATGTTTGGTTTAACATATCTTTCAAAGCCTGCAATTCATTATTTACTTCCATACGCAAAGATTGAAAAAACTGAGCCAAAAACTTTTTTTCTTTTTCTCTGCTTGTCAAGGGTTTTATAATTTGCAACAACTGTTCCACCGATTTTATTTTTTCTACATCCCGGCTCTTCACTATCAAAGACGCCAATCTTTTGGCTGCCTTCAATTCTCCATACAAATAAAATACGTTAGCCAATGCTTCTTCCCGGTAGGTATTCAACACGTCGGCCGCAGTATAGCCGGCGCGCGTATTCATACGCATATCTAATTTCCCTTCAAAACGAAAAGAAAAACCTCGCTGTTCATCGTCAAAATGATGGGAAGAAACGCCTAAGTCTGCTAATATCCCATCTACCCTGCCCGCCATCTGATGATAACGCATAAAATTATACAAATACCGGAAATTACTCCGAACAAATATGAAACGCGTATCATGAAGGATATTTTGTTCTGCATCAGCATCCTGATCAAATCCAAACAAACAGCCTTTTTCTCTCAGCCGGTTTAATATCTCGCGGGAATGTCCGCCGCCGCCAAACGTAACGTCTACATAAACGCCGGAAGGAATGATCCGTAAACCTTCTAAACTCTCCTGCAACATAACAGGAACATGATAACAACCTTCCATCCTTAGTTGCATTTTTATATTAAATTCAGGGTAAAAATACACATTTACATCGGTACATCCCAAATAGCGGTAAAAGAAAGGATAAAAAAAGTTTTCAACATATAAAATACAACGTTTCCATCGCAAAAAAGAATATAAAAAAATCATTTTGCTAAAATCAACGACGGCCTCGTCCCATGACTGTACTATGAAAACAAAATTATTCGCGTACTTTTGCAATCATATTTTACGCTTTATGAAAATAGGTTTGATAGATTTAGGCAAACAGCCCGTATTACTGGCGCCTATGGAAGATGTAACGGATATTTCCTTCCGTTTGATGTGTAAACATTTTGGAGCAGACATGGTATATACCGAATTTGTATCCAGCGACGCCTTAATTCGCCAGGTAAGTAAAACCAAACAAAAGCTTACCGTTTCAAACGATGAACGTCCGGTAGCCATTCAAATTTACGGCAAAGAAGTAGAAGCTATGGTAGAGGCTGCCCGTATTTGCGAAGAAGCAAAACCTGATATACTGGATTTAAACTTTGGATGTCCGGTTAAGAAAGTTGCGGGAAAAGGCGCCGGAGCCGGAATGTTACACAACATTCCCTTAATGCTTCAGATCGTTCGACAGGTGGTAAAGGCCGTAAAAATACCGGTTACCGTTAAAACCCGGTTAGGCTGGGATAAAAACGATTTGATTATTGAACAACTGGCCGAACAATTACAAGATTGCGGAATAGCGGCGCTCAGCATACATGGACGTACCCGCAGCCAAATGTATACAGGCGAAGCAGACTGGACGCTCATTGGCAAAGTAAAAGAAAATCCGCGCATACATATTCCTGTTATAGGCAATGGAGACGTTACATCCGCACAAATTTGCAAAGAATATTTTGAAACATACGGCGTAGACGCCATTATGGTAGGGCGAGGCAGCATAGGGCGACCCTGGATATTTGAAGAAATAAAACATTACTTAATAAACAATACGCCGTTACCTCCTCGACATTTTCAATGGTATCTGAACATATTAAAAAAACAAGTTCTGCAAAGTGTGGAGCGATTAGACGAACACCGGGGCATTTTACATATCAGAAGGCATTTAGCCGCCACTCCAATATTTAAAGGACTCCCCGATTTCCGGCAAACGCGAATTAATATGCTGCGTGCTGCAACAATTGATGAGCTATTTAGCATAATAAACTATATTCCACATAAATACGGATTAGAATAGCATAATCCGCCTAAAATACATAATGTGTCATTGATACATTTTTAAAACATTATGTTACAAAAATAGGGGATGCTAACCTGGAAATATTTCTATATTTGTCACAGAGTTTTTTTCATAGTATTTTAGATCTAAGGTTAACAAGTCTTTGTGGAGAGGGAATCGTGAGATTGCTTCTTCAGAAAGCAAATAAAAAAACCGTCCTTGTACAGGATGGTTTTTTTATTTGCCAATTACACATGCCATGCAGGGGGGTCGCTTGTGAAATAAACGGAGGGTATGTCGTACAAGTCGCTTGCTAATGAATTATATGCAATTTTATCACGGAATAGCGCTCGCCAAAATACATAAAGAAGATAAAGATTCGTAAATTTTAAAAGAAATCAAACGAAAAGTAATGCATTCTCTTTGTTTTTTTAGAATATACCCTTGACTTTCTTCCGTCTATACGCCCAGAGCAGGATTCGGAACGTTGTGAGAAGCGGAAATATCTTTCAAACAATACCCTGTTTTGGCGCAGCCTTGTCGTAACTTTGCGGCGTCGATAGTAAAAACAAGTTATTATGCAACGAATTATCAGCGCGGAAAAAATACTTGCCGAACGGAAAGATTTCGCAGCCATAGATTTTGAAACAGCAAACCGCAACCCTTCAAGCGTTTGCAGCGTAGGCGTCGTGATTGTTCGAGGCGGACAAATTACGGAAAAGATTTACCGCCTCATTCGCCCGGAGCCTGAATGGTATTCATACTGGAATACAAAGATTCATGGACTGAGCGACAGCGACACGCAAAACGAACCGGTTTTTCCGCACGTATGGATGGAAATTGCGCCGAAAATTGACGGATTGCCCTTGATAGCGCACAACAGTCCTTTCGACGAGGGCTGTCTGCGAGCGGCGCATCGCGTATATCAAATGGATTATCCCCGTTACGAGTTTTTTTGTACCTGTCGGGCGTCGCGACGCATATTTGGAAATACGCTGCCCAATCATCAGTTGCAGACCGTGGCGGCGCATTGCAATTACGACTTACGGCAACATCATCACGCCCTGGCAGACGCCGAAGCTTGTGCGGCGATAGCGCTGAACGTATTTATTCATTCGGGAGACGTATCCATGGAAAAACGCGAACCCCGAAAGGACGCCGACAGTTGCCGGCAGGAAAAATAAGATTATCATTTATTAAAAGACATAAAACAAGCCTTGTCCGTCTGTTGCTTCTATTTGCAAGAATTGAAGCTGCACAGGCAATTGCAAGGACGGGAGAGCGCCTTTCCTGCGTACCGGCATTTCATTAGCGCCTTGTAAAAACAAAAAAGACCTCAAAGTCAAAACGACTCAAAGGTCTTCTTTGTACTCGGAGCGGGACTTGAACCCGCACAGCTGCAATAGCCAAAGGATTTTAAGTCCTTCGTGTCTACCATTCCACCATCCGAGCATCTTTTCTCTTAAAGATGAGAGAAAAACAGGTTGCGTGCGTTTATCCGGGCGTCAACCTGTTTTTCTTTTCGGGTTCAAAAATAGTCTCTTTTTTTAAATTACACAAATTTAGAATCATATTTCTTTCTTTTCCCCCGTGTAAACGCATCTGAATTTTGTTGCCTGTCAACTAAGGAGGCGTCTGATTTTCACACATAAAAAGCCATTCCGGTCAGGCCGCAAGTCCTTCCTTTGGCCGCGCCCAAATTAAATGGAGAATGGAGAATGGAGAATGGAGAATTAAAATAAATCGAACGAAAAAAAAGCACGGCAATCATTCTACCCATGCAAGAAGCGTCTGATCCATTTGCTAATTCTCCATTCTGCTTTCTGCTTTCTGCTTTCTGCTTTTTTTAATTCTCCATTCTCAATTCTCAATTCTCAATTTAATTGGGCCGGGCTTTCCGCTGCAAGTCCTCGCTCGCTACGCTCGTTGCGGGCTTTCCGCTGCTATCCCTCGCGCGTCGCGCCCCCTGCGGCGTCGCTCAAAGGCTCGCGCTTCGCCCTTCGCCCCGCATGTACAGGCAAACCGGTAAACGGTATTTTTATACATAAACTTGAATTTAAATCTTAGGAGGCGTCTGTAAATAAATCATACCTGTATCGGCCGGTTTCCCGTCCTTCTTCAGCCCGAAAGCCGTATTTGCCAAAACCGGCCTCCTTCCCCCCCCGAACGGATTATATCCCTTATAATGAGCCAATTAATACGTCTGTTTTTGATTCGGCCGCTTCCCTGCGGGAGGTTTTTAAGCGATTTTACGCCAAATACTCTCAAAGATTTGTCGCCCG
>JAIRYL010000159.1 GCA_031267775.1 Tannerellaceae bacterium | reverse complement strand
TAATTATCGCTTCTCCTGCTATTAACCCTTCGGATTCTGCCGTTACTTTTATTCTGCCGGGAATACTGAAAGGGCGTACAATGGCTTGCGCTTTCCCGTTATGGGCTTTTATATCAGGCCGGTTAAAACTCTCCATATCTTTTGGATCGGCATTTCCCGAAGCTATCAGTTCTCCGTCTCCTTCAATTTTTAGCTGAATCAGATGTGAAGCCTGAGGCAGTAATTCTCCGTTTTCATCTACCACTTCTATTTTAATATATGCAAGGTCGTTGCGGTCTGCCTTGATTATGTTGCGTTCGGCCGTCAGTCTTATGGCAGCCGGCTCGCCGGTTGTTTTTAATACGCTGGCGGCCAGTTCTTTCCCGTTTTCCATAGCAATCGCCCTGAGTTCTCCCGGCTGGTAGGGCGCTTCAAAAGCGGCTATATCCTTATCTTCGGCGGTCAAATCTTTCTCGCCCACTATTTTTCCGTTCAGTTCAAGTCTTACATGCGGCGCTTTGGTAAATACCCTGATTTTAAGCGGCCTGTTTTCATTTCCTTTCCAGTTCCAGCTTTGATATTCTCTTGGCCATCCCCAGCCGCCCATATCTTCGGCAAAGCCTGCGGGTATGGGTTCATGCACGCAAACTTCTATTTGGCTGTTGTCCCAGAGCACGTTGCGGTAAATCAACTGCGCTCTTTTTTCGCCTGTAATATCAATATCGCCGCAGCCTGCCAGGTAAACAGGCCATACGGAAGGTCTTCTTGCCTGCAGGTCGAAAATATTAACGCCTTTGGGTAACGTAAACCCCGAAAAATTCCCGGCGATAGTTATTTCTGTTGATGAAGGAACATAGCTTGTACCGCCTGTGCCGGCCTCGCCTAAATAATCCCATGCAGTCCAAACGAAATCGCCTGTAACATAGGAGTTTTTCTCTGCAATCTTCCAGTAATCCCAGGCGTCTTTGGGGTACGATTCCGACGAGTACATGATGCGGGCAGGGTGTAACTGATGGTCGGATTCAACATGTTCCAGGCTGTAATTATATCCGCAAACATCTACAAGGTCGAACACGGGAGCGGTAGTTTCCCAGCCGTCGGGATAGAAAAAGCCCGTAACGGCTGTTGTTACCGGGCGCGTATGATCAAGCTCCCTTACACGTTCGGCAAGCCGTTTCCCTGTCTGTATACGTACGGAGGATTCGGGTTCATAAATTTCATTGCCAATGCTCCACATGATGATACTTGGATGATTCCGGTCGCGAAGTATCATATCCGTCAGGTCTTTATTCCACCATTCCCTGAAAAAACGGGAATAATCCTGCGGATTTTTATACTGCTCCCACATGTCTGTAAACTCGTTGATAACCAGAACTCCCAGACTGTCGCAGCCGTCTAAAAAAACGTCCGAAGGCGGATTATGGGAAAAACGGACAGCATTGAATCCATACGATTTTAATAATTCCACTTTGCGTATTTCGGCACGGTTGAAAGCGGTGGCTCCCAACAGTCCGTTATCATGGTGTACGCATCCGCCTTTGAGTAAAACGGGCGTTCCGTTCAGTAGAAATCCTTTATCGGCAGAAAATTCGATCGACCTTATACCGAATTTCCGGATGCGTTTATCCATTATCCGGTTATCCGATTCAATGATTACTTCGGCAGTATATAAACGAGGGGTTTCAATTGACCACAAATCAGGATTGTTAATCTTGATTTGCTGATTGGCAATCTTTTCGCTGTTTGCAGAAAGCGTTATCTTTCCAGACGAACTACCTACTGTATCGCCGTTTGCATCTTTAATATGAATGGAAATCTGCGTATTTGTTTCCTTATCCGAATCATTCCGCACCGTAACCTCAATATGGGCAGTTGCCGCATGAGGCGTAATACCGGAGGTTGTAATACAGACGCCCCAGGGTGAAACATGGACAGGTTCGGAAACGGTAAGCCGCACATTCCTGTAAATTCCCGATCCGCTGTACCAGCGCGAGTTTCTTCCTGCGTTTGTAACTTTTACGGCAATAACGTTTGCACGGGATGGTTCGAGTAAAAATTCCGTTATGTCGAACCAAAACGGCGTATATCCGTTCCGGTGAATCCCGGTTTTTTTCCCGTTTATCCATATCTCCGTCTCCATATAGACGCCGTCGAATTTTAAAATTACGGTTTTCCCCTTATCGGCTTTATCCAGCTTAAAGCTTTTGCGATACCAGCCTGTTCCGCCCATAAAATGTCCGGTTGCATTTCCGTTGCCCGGCGAATTTTTAGAAAAAGGGCCTGTATATGCAGACGTATCGCATCCCGGCAAGTCCATTAAACTGAAATCATGCGGAAGGTCGACAGACAACCAGTCAGAATCGTCAAATTCCGGGAGTTCAGCGCCTGTTACCGAATCCCGGATAAATTTCCAGCCTGTATTGAACGACATGTCCCGGCTGAGCGAGTCATTGTTTTGAATCGGAGTACAACTATACATTGCTAAATGGATTAAAATAAAAAGTCCAATAACGGAAGAGATACGTTTCCTCATATACTGATTAGCTGCTTTTTTCATACGGATACAGTTTTATTTATGGGGTCAATCGCACATTAATACCCATACATTTTCATTTGGAAGATTTTCACCTCTCCCGGTTTCAGGACAGCTCCTCCAAAAGCGGTTTCATCACCGTTTAGCCGGTGGCTTTTTATCTGGCCGTTTTCAAATGTGATTTCATCAACCGAGGCATATTCTACATTTTCAAACTTGCTGCGCTCTCCTTTGGATATATTGATCAGAATACCTCCCACGCCGCCCGCAAGCAAAAACTCATGGCCGGTCAATTGAAAAACAAGTAACCCTGCCGCGCTTTTTTCCTTTTCTTTTTTGTCTTCAGACGGAACGCCAAATAATCCAAGCGCGCCGCTAAAGTCCGTTCGCTGTATTGAAATAACGTAATCTCCCATTTGAACGCTGTCGCTATTTTTCTCCGAATCAATAAACAAAGCCGATACTTGGCCTGTACCGTGATATTTTTGGAGATAAGGCGTCAGGTTTTGCAAACATCCGTACG
>JAIRYL010000017.1 GCA_031267775.1 Tannerellaceae bacterium | reverse complement strand
AGAAGCAAAGGCGATGGAGAGGCCTAATACGTTTAAGAGCGTAGCCATTTTAAAGCGGCGCAATACGCTCAGGAAATTTTTCAGAATGGTTTTCATTACGAATCAGTTTATCAGTTTTTCTATATATACGTATCAATCGCTTGTAAGGTTGCATATTTTTCGCGGGAAAAATTAAAAAGAATGGGCTTTACCGGAGTAAAACCCACCTCTATTGATACGTTGTGCAGAGAACAGCGGCGTTACTTACCCTCAAAACACATATAAACGAACGAATCATATATAATCTTTGCTCCTCTCCGCAGTCAGTACCATAATTCCCCGAGCCTCGCGGCGATGAATGTGCCCTACCGATATTTTTTTATTATCTGTGCAAATATAAATTATTTATTGATTACAGCAGAGTTTGTTTGTATTTTATTCAAAAAATATCTTCATTTTACCCTTTCGGCGCGCTTCAGGCCACCGAAAGGGGGGTATAATAAAGTTTCCGGTATTCGGCCGGAGATACGCCGTGATATTTCTTAAAGAATTTCCCAAAGCTCGACTGGTCGGAAAAATTCAGCAAGTCGGCAATCTGCTGCACCGTTGTTTGCGTAGTCTTCAGCAGTTTGCGCGCTTCCAGCACCAGGGTATCGTCTATCCATTTATTGGTGGTTTTCCCGGTTAATTCCTTTATTATATGCGTGAGGTATTGGGGGGTGATAAACAGTTTTTCGGCATAATACGCCACCTCGTGCTGCTCTTTGTAATTATCGAGCAGAAGGTTGAGAAATTTATAAAACAGCTCTTCCTTGCGGGTGGAGGGGTTAGACGGGTTGCTCTCGGTTTTATGTTTCAGAATATGAGTTACGTCGAGCATATACGACATGAAATGAACCGATACAACCTCGTGGTAATACGAATGGCCGCTGGTATTGATTTTTTCCTGCAATTTATCAAAGTTGGCCGAGAGGAGATGCATATCTTCGGCATTCAGCTTCGTTTTCAGGTTCTGTTTGATAAAGAGGCAGTTGAGAAACGACAGGATTTGTTTATTATGGATACATTCGTCCATATATGTTTTGTCTACCAGGATGGTTTTTGCTTTAAAACCGGGACTTACCGAGGTAAGATGGATCGATTCCCAGGTGGGGATAAGCAGAAAGTCGTTGACCGACAGCGAATAAGGGATGTCTTCAATTTGCAGCATGCAAGTCCCTGCCAGCACAAAAGCCATCCCTACAATGTTGCTTTGAGCGGGAAAACGGTATTGGGCGCTCTTTATCTGCCTGTTTACCAGGAGGCTATCCAGGTTTGCCACGCCCAGTATGTTGTCGTATACGCTAAACAGGCTGTTCAGCATATTTAATTCGTTTATTTGATATACAGTTTTCTTTTCCATTTCTTTTTCTTTTTTTATTTACTCATTAATTTCTTAAATATCACATTGTTAAAAAGATCGTCCTTCCTGTGTTTGGATAGGGGAAGTTCCGTTCCGCCTACAATCACCCGGCCTCCGCTTACCATATCTATATGCGAGATGTTTACCAGATACGACTTGTGGATGCGGAAAAATGCCTCTTTAGGCAGTATATTCTCCAGCGAGGCCATCGTTTGATGGATTACATACGATTTATCTTTAAAATACAGTTTCAGGTAGTTTTGCATGGATTCCACATACAGAATGTTTTCCCATATAATTTTGATAAACGAATCGTCCTGCTTGATATACATTTCAGACCCTACGGTTTCGGCCGTACTGGGATTATTGTGCGAAACATACAGCTCCAAAGCCTTTTGCGCCGCCTGAAAGAAGCGCTGGAAGCCAATCGGTTTCAGCAGATAGTCTACCACGTTCAGCCTGAAACCGTCTAAAGCGTACATCGAGTAAGCGGTGGTAAGAATCGTCAGGGGAGGGGAGTCGAGCGATTCAAGGAACTCTATCCCCGTGAGTTCGGGCATGTTAATGTCCAGAAACATTAAATCTACGTCTTTCTCCATCAATAATTCGGTCGCTTCAAGCGCCGACGGGCAGGTGGCCGACAGCTCAAGGAAATCTAACTTGTTAATATAGTTTACAATGCCTTCAATCGCAAACGATTCGTCGTCTACCACCAGGCATTTCAGCACGGGATGCTTTTTATGTTTTATTTCTTCATTCATAACTTATATGCAGATTATTAGCTGTAAAAAATAAACGGTATCCATCTCTTTCACGGTCAGGGAGTATCTTTCGCCGTAATGAATCTGTAACCTTTTCTTTATATTATCCAGTCCGATGCCCCCTTCTTTTCCTTTCTTTACAGGCTTGTTCGATTTTGAATTTTCTACCTTCAGCGATAGTATGCGCTTTCTTTGTTCCAGGTTGATGTAGATAAATCCTTTTTCGTTTGTAGAGCGCGACACGTGTTTAAAGGCATTCTCTATAAAGGGAATCAGAATCAGGGGGGGGATTTCCTTATTGCCGTTTTCGATGTGCCAGGTGCAGGATACGTCTACCTTATCTTCCCAGCGGAATTTTTCTACGTCTATAAAGTTTTTAAGAAATGTCACTTCCTGTTCCAGTTTAACGGTTTCCTGCTTGCCGTTATACAGTTGGTAGCGCAGCGTGTCCGAATATTTAAGCAGCAGCTCGGAGGCCAGGCCGGTATCCTTTTGCATCAGTACATGTATGTAATTCAGTACGTTAAACATAAAATGGGGGTTGATTTGCGCATGCAGCACCTGCAACTGCGATTCCAGCAGGGCTTTCTGCAGGTTTGAATATTCGTAATAAAGTAAAATGCCGCACAACAGGAGGCTGGCGGCCATCGTGCCGGGCATGGCGTCCATTATTTGTAAAAAAAAGGTCTGCTCGTCCGAATACATTTTTTCAGACGTAAGGAAGCCTTTAATTTTAAAATAGGAGAATAATTCCGACAATAATACGTACATGATAGACAGAAAAAGGCTCATCACCAAAAATTTAATCAGGAACGACAGCGTTTTATGGTTTTGCAACGTCCTGATAAATAATTTATTGCTGAAGGGAAGGGTGACAAGGATAGAGCCTAGCGCAAAACAAAAGCTGTTCAGTCCTTTTTCGTAGGCCGATACATCGTCTTGACTGGCAAAGCTGATCAGCATCGTGATGGCTGTCCAGAAAATGATAAAAATCCAGTATTTTGTTAAATTCTTTTCCATATACAAATATAAACTATTTCTTTTACGGCGGCTTATCCCGGCAAACGGTCTTTACGGCGATAACGTGAAACAAAGATCAGCTATCTGCCGAAATCATCCAAATAAATTTGATAACAGGACGGTTTTATAGGACGTACGGATTTTTTTGTGGCAAAATTCCGGCGGAAACCGGAATATTTATATACCTTTGCCGCCAATAAAAACAGTAACCTTACAATGGCGTATACAGAATAAATTGAATATAAAAAAAGAAAATCCATGAAAGCGCACCTTACATTTGCAGTCTTAGCTACTTTGCTTTTTACCGCATGCCGGTCAAACGACGGATGGAAACCGTTATTTAACGGCAAAGACCTGGCGGGATTCATACAACTCAACGGCAAAGCTCCTTTCCACGCGGGAGAAGACGGATCCATCACGGGAACGTCCGTAGCGGGGCAACCCAACAGTTTTCTGGCTACAGAAAACAGCTATGCCGACTTTATCCTCGAATTTGAAACCCTCTGCGACCCCTCGCTCAACTCGGGCGTACAGTTCCGCAGCGAAAGCCGTCCGGACTACAAGGATGGGCGCGTACACGGATATCAATGCGAAATAGACCCTTCGGACAGAGCCTGGAGCGGCGGAATTTACGACGAAGCGCGCAGGGGATGGCTCGTAACCTTAACCGACAACGAACCCGGACGGAACGCCTACAATAAAACCGGATGGAACGCATATCGCATCGAAGCTATCGGAAATAACATCCGAATCTGGCTCAACGGCGTTAATACGGCTAATTTATACGACGACGAAACTTTGTCGGGATTTATCGCCTTCCAGGTGCATCAAATCGGCGCTCCCGATCAGGCGGGGAAAGAAATTAAATGGCGCAATATCCGCATCAAAACAGAAAATCTGGAGTCCGAACGGATGCAGGGCAGCCTTGCCCCGGAAGTAAACCGGATACCTAATACCTTGTCTGACAAAGAAAAATCGGAAGGCTGGAAATTATTATTCGACGGGCAAACAACCGCCGGATGGAGGGGCGCGCATCAGGAAGGCTTCCCAACGCATGGCTGGAAAATAGAAAACGGCGCGTTAACCGTAGCAAAGTCTGACGGGGCCGAATCTACAAACGGGGGCGATATCGTATACGGAGCAGAAGATTTCGCAGCCTTTGAACTGGCCTTTGAGTTTAAACTGACGGAAGGCGCTAATAGCGGCGTAAAATACTTTGTAACGGAGCAGGAAAAACAAAAAGGATCGGCCTATGGCCTCGAATATCAAATACTGGACGACAACCTCCACCCCGACGCCAAATTATACACCTCCATCCCCGGTTCGCGCACGCTGGCCAGCCTGTACGACCTGATAAAAGCGGAAGGCAAACGTTTCAACGGAATTGGCGCCTGGAATCAGGCCGTCATAAAGGTATATCCCGACAATCATGTGGAACATTGGATGAACGGCGTTAAAAACCTTGAGTTTGAACGCGGCTCCGACAGTTTCCGCCAACTGGTAAAAGGCAGCAAATATGCCGGCGAAGCCTACAACGTCCCCATACCTTTCGGCGAAGCCCCCAAAGGATATATCCTGCTGCAAGACCATGGCGACGAAGTATCATTCCGAAGCATAAAAATCAAAGAATTAAACTGATACCCAATCCCGGTATCGCGCCCCCCGCGCCCCGTTTAACATCTTTGCAAAAAAAAATACCTCCGGAAAACCCGCAGGAAAGAAAATATATCAAAAAAATACCTTCCCGCGAGCAGTGAGAATGATTTTCATTGGCAAAATATCTTCCCACAAGCAGTGAGAACGATTTTCGCCAAAGAAATCCTTCCCATAAACGGTGAGAATGATTTTCGTTGGTGAAATATCTTCCCACAAACGGTGAGAACAATTTTCGTTGGCAAAATATCTTCCCACAAGCAGTGAGAACGATTTTCGTTGGCGAACTTTCTTCCCACAAACGGTGAGAACGATTTTCGCTGGCGAACTTTCTTCCCGCGAGCAGTAAGAATGATTTTCGTTGGCAAAATATTTCCCCACGAACGGTAAGAACGATTTTCGCCAAAGAAATATCTTCATGCAAACGATGAGAATGATTTTCGTTGGCGAACTTTCTTCCCGCGAGCAGCGAGAATGATATTCGTCGGAAAACACTATTCCCAAGAACGATTAGACCGCTATAAGCCAAAGAAATATCTTCATGCAAACGATAAGAACGATTTTCGTTGGCGAACTTTCTT
>JAIRYL010000008.1 GCA_031267775.1 Tannerellaceae bacterium | reverse complement strand
CCGATGGGGACGCGAATGGTAGAGGTTTTTCTTGGTTTATACAAATCACTTTCGTACATTTGCATCCTACCAAAAAAGGAAGGATGAAACAATATGTAGAGTTGCTTGGCCGGATATTGAAGGAAGGCGTAAAGAAAGAAGACCGGACGGGTACAGGAACGCTGAGTATCTTTGGACATCAGATGCGATTCCGTTTGGAAGACGGTTTCCCTCTGCTGACTACCAAAAAGCTGCACCTGAAGTCTATCATACACGAACTCCTCTGGTTTTTAAACGGAGACGTCAATATAAAATATCTTCAGGATAACAATGTACGTATCTGGAACGAATGGGCCGACGCCGATGGCAACCTGGGGCATATATACGGATACCAGTGGCGTTCGTGGCCGGATTATAATGGCGGCTCTATCGACCAGATTTCAGAGGCTGTACGGATGATCAAAGAAGCGCCGGACTCGCGCCGGATTATTGTCAGTTCATGGAATGTGGGCGATTTGGAGAATATGAACCTGCCCCCCTGCCATGTTCTTTTCCAGTTCTACGTAGCCGGCGGGCGATTGAGCCTGCAAATGTACCAGCGCAGCGCCGATGTATTTCTGGGCGTACCATTTAACATAGCCTCGTATGCTTTGCTGCTGCAAATGATGGCGCAGGTTACCAAACTGAAAGCCGGAGATTTTATCCATACGTTGGGCGACGCGCATATATACGTTAATCACCTCGAACAGGCAAAACTCCAGCTAAGCAGAGCGCCTAAAGCGCTTCCCACGATGGAAATCAACCCTCATGTAACAGATATCTTTCGTTTCGCATACGAAGATTTCAACCTGACTGGCTACGACCCTCATCCGCACATAAAGGGGGTGGTGGCCGTTTGATTATTTTATGAAAACTACAAATTATCTCTAAATTGCAAGCTTATGAGTATTATTTCAATTATTACAGCCGTTGACGAAAAGAATGCTATTGGCGGAAAAAACAAGTTACTCTGGAATCTGCCCTTCGACATGCAGCGTTTCAAAGGCGCAACCACAGGCCATGCCGTCGTAATGGGACGGCGTACCTTCGAATCTCTTCCCAAAGGCGCGCTGCCCAACCGGAAGAATATTGTGCTCACTACCATGCCGCCGGAAAGTTTTATCGACATATTTGTTTGTAACTCCATGCAAGACGCCTTCGAACTATGTGAAAAAGAAGAAGAAATCTTCATGATTGGCGGCGCTATGATCTATAAGGAATCGATCCTGCTGGCCGACAAATTATACCTGACGCGCGTGCACCACGTATTTGAAGACGCAGATATCTTTTTCCCCCCCATTAATTTTGACGAATGGGAAGAAATAGTGGAAGAACGCGACTATCATCCTGCCGACGAAAGACATGCGCACGCATACACATTCCATACGTATCTTCGGAAGAAATAAGAAAGAAAGAGAGAGAGGCGCTAAGGAGGCAGTCTGGAAATAAATCATCCAAATTTATTTCCAGACGCCTCCTAAGAACAAGAAAAAACAGCTTCTTGTTCTTAGCGCCTCCGCTTCTTTTTCTACCCTTTTCTTTATTTCTCCCTCTTTGATTTTATTAACGCCCCATTCACTCTTTTTTACTCGCGGATTGTATCTATATAGAAAAGCGTTTTGTTTTGTATAATATAAACTTACGTAGAAATGAAGATTAAAACAATTATTTTTTCTATCCTCATTGCAGGAGGTCTTTTTACAACCTTTTTAAGAGCAACGCAAACTTTAAACGATAACAGGATGGACGCCCGTCAAATAATCAGCGACAATAATAATACGTCTCGACTGATAAAGTCGCTTATCGGCGAGATGAAAGAGAAACGCGAAGTAGATGAAGACTTTTTTCCCCATCTCATAAAAGAAGTGGAAACCTGTCTGGACAAACAGACAGACAAGGCGACAGTAGCCCTCTTACATTCCATGATTGCCGAAATGTACAACCATTATTATCAGATAAATAAATGGAAAATAGCCCGACGTACGCCGATTGCGGGATTTGTACCCGATGATATCAGGGAATGGACGGCCAATCTCTTTACCGCCAGGATAGAAGATGAACTGAATGCTTCTTTAGAACCCAAACAACTGCTGCTTCAAACAAAAACGTCTGTGTTCAACGATATTATGTCTGCCGAAAATGATTCAAGCCCCCTGCGTCCTGCGTTGTATGAATTTCTTGCTTTTCGTGCCGTCGATATCCGGCCTTCCGATAAAATCTACCAAGACCTGATTGCTTATTATGAGCAAACAAACGATACAAAATCGCTCACGCCCGTCCTTTTGGCTTACGGACAATACAAATACCGTCGTACCTACTCGCCTGAAAACGAGGCGAATTACGAGGCTCTTGTCGATAGCCTTCTATCTGCATACAGCGATAAACCCTGCGTAGTGGAAGTGGTACAGGCCAAACTGGAACTATTGCAAAACAAATTGCATAAACCGGAAACGACCGATTCTATCCGTACGCTTCAATACCGTTTGTGTAAAGACGCCATAAACCGTTATCCCGATTACGAACGGATTGGACTTCTTACAAACTGGCTGGCCACAATGGAAGAACCCGTTTTGCAAATACAAAGCAACAACGCCGTATATCCCGGAAAGAACCTGAAGCTAACCGTTAATTACGTTAATATATCCGATATAACCGTAAAAATCTATCGCAGTAAGAAAACAATCGAAGATACATGGCCTTATACCTACAACAATCCGGGTGAAAAGAACAATATATTGGGCGAATTAGTGAAGGAAATTTCTTTCGCGCTCGAATTAAAAAATTCATATACAAACGCAGATTCAAGTATATATATCCAAATGGACGAACCCGGACTGTATGAATATGTAATCAGCGCTCCGGGCAACGATATGAAAGTAAGCAATCTGTTTAGCGTTACACGTTTAGCTACCGCGTCAAGGAACGCTCCTTTGGGAATAACGGAACTGTTGGTAACCGATTATCAAACAGGTAAACCGGTTAGCGATGCAACCGTGAAGTATTACAAAAACGACCGCAGCGGGCTTACCAAGTCAGGCGCAGTTAAAACCGACAAAAACGGTTTGGCCGTCTTACCCAAAAGAGATGATATAAGAGCCTGTCAAGCCAGTATTGCCGGCGATATGTCCGCTTTTGTAACAAGCGTTTATCCCGGCAGTCGCAGCTATGACAGCAATCCGGCGAATCCGGACGTACGCTTGTTAACAGACAGAGGTATTTACCGTCCGGGACAAACCGTATTCTTCAAAGGCATTGCATACACTAATGATAAAGACAATCCGCAAGTCGTATCAGGCAAACGTTTTGAAGTAACGCTTCGCGACGCCAATTACCAGGAGGTTGCTACTAAATCGTTTGTTACGAACGAATATGGTTCCTTTACCGGATCGTTTACTTTACCAGGCCGGACGCTTACCGGACAGTTTTCGCTCGTTTCTCAAAACGGCTCCGTTTCCATACAGGTTGAAGAATACAAACGCCCGACTTTCAAGATAGATATGGATAAGATAAAAAACGACGTAGCCTTTGGCGACGAAGTAACCATAACAGGCAAGGCGCAAACCTTTTCTGGAGTGGCGCTCCAAAACGCGGCTATCACCTACCGTATTATAAAGAAACCGTTCTGGTTCCGCATCTATTATGGCGACAGGACAGAAGAGCAGGTAGCTCAGGGAAAGGCAACAAGTAATGCCGACGGAACGTTCTCGTTTACGTTTCAGCCCGAAAAAAGCTACAACAGTTTCGCCCCCTCGTTTCAAAGTTACGACGTAAACGTATCTGTAACCGACAGTAAAAACGAAACGCAAGAAGCGCTTTCCACCTTCTCTGTCGGCGACAGAAGCCTCATTCTTTCTACCGACATACAAACGAAACTGGAAAAAGAGTCGGCTACCGTAAAAATCAAGGCTATAACCCTCAACGGAGAAGAAACGCTTACGAAAGGAACTTATAAAATAGTAACCCTTGAAGACGCCCAAGAGGTAAATCGATACAATGAAGGACAAGAGGTGGCTCAAGGTATATTCTCTACCGATACGGAATTAAGAAAAGAAACGTTTGACAAACTACCTTCGGGACGTTTTCGCCTGCACCTGGCGGCCAAAGATAGCAAAGGACGTACGGTGGAACAATCCGAAGACTTTATCTTGTACGGCAAACAAGATAAACGTCCGCCAATCTTTACGCATACCTGGATATTGTCCGAAAAGACCCATTGTTTGCCGGGAGAGGAAGCGACGGTGGTATTCGGTACGTCTGATAAAGACGCTTATATCTTATATGAATTATTCGCCAACGATCAACATGTTGTACGCGAACAGATCAAACTCAGTAATGAAAATCGGACGTTCCGGATTCCATTTCTCGAAAGCTATGCCGACGGCGTAACGGTTTCGTTCACGTTCGTAAAAGAAGGCAGGTTGTATACGCAACAAACGACTGTGCAAAAGCAGTTTCCCGACAAGAACCTTACCATTAAGCCGGAAACGTTTCGCAATTATTTGATACCGGGAAGCATGGAAAGCTGGACATTCCGAATACAAGACGCCGATTCAACTGCTGCTCAGGCAGAAGTTTTAGCAAGCATGTATGATGCTTCGCTGGATAAAATAGCGCCGTTTGCCTGGTACTTCTCTCCTGTCGCTTACCGTTCGCTTTATTACGGGCATTTCTCGGAAGGAGAAGGATTCGGCACGCGTGGAGGGTACGCCTCGCAACCTGCGAAAACAGATAAAATGCCTTTGCCTGTTTACGCCTCTCTCGACTGGCAGGGTCTGTTGGACTTTGCAATTGCCAACGCGCTCCCGAAAATGAGATCGGCCGCAACTGCAGCCGTTTCACAAGACGCCTTTGCCGAAGAAGAAAAGACGCTTCCTCCTGCAACGCAAGAAACGACAAACGTTCCTTCTCTCCGTACAAACTTCCATGAAACGGCCTTTTTCTTCCCTATGCTTACAACAGATAAAGAAGGAAACGTGACTGTCAGCTTCACGATTCCCGAAAGCTTTACGACATGGAAGTTACAGACGTTGGCGCATACAAAAGATGTAAAGTTCGGATTGTCGACGCATGAAGTAATCGCCCGGAAGCCGTTGATGGTACTTCTTAACCTGCCTCGTTTTGTGCGGAACGGCGACGAGATTAGCTTATCCGCCCAAATTATGAATGCGTCTGATAAAGTAACGGAAGGACTGGCTCGTTTAGAATTATTTAACCCTGCAAACGATGAACCGGTCGCATGTTTTACAAAGGCGCAAAAACCATTTTCCTTACAGGCGAACGGCATGGAAACGGTTTCGTGGACTATTACCGTTCCCTCCGGACAGGCGTTGCTTGGCATACGCATCACAGCCGATTCCGAAACCGGCGGCGACGGCGAACAGCGCCTGTTACCTGTCTTGTCAAATGAGATTTTAGTAACGGAAAGCGCCCCATTCTATCTTTTAAAAGAAGGAGAAAGCCAGATTAAGGTATCAAACAGTCAACCGTCTGCCGCCCGCCGTCCGTATGCCATGACGCTTGAATATAGCGACAATCCTGTCTGGCAGGCCGTACAGGCGCTGCCTGCTATCAGCCAACCGGATAACGACAATGTAATTTCGTGGTTTGCAGCCTATTACAGTAACGCGGTAGCCGCCTCGATTGCACAATCAAATCCACGCGTCAAAAAAATGATTGAACAGTGGGCCGTACAAAGCGGAACAACGTCTACGCTTTTATCCAGTCTGGAGAAAAACGAAGAACTAAAGAACGTCTTATTGCAGGAAACCCCCTGGGTACTGGACGCTCAATCGGAAATGGAACAAAAACAACGCCTCTCTTTATTATTCGACGTTAACAGAGCCAGGCAATTACAGGATGCGGCGCTCAACGTATTACTTGAGCAACAACACGAATCCGGCGGATGGGGATGGTTCGGCGGATTCTATCCAAACCGCAGCATTACGCTCGTTATACTGAACGGCATGTCGCAATTAGTTCGTTTAAGCGCCGTTCAATATGGCCGCCGGGAAAAGGAAATGCTGCTGAAAGCGCTCGACTATCTGGACAAATCGATTCAACAGGATTATGAAGCGCTAACGAAAGCAAAAAACGTTTCCGACAGCTATACTCCCACTGCCGAACAAATAAACTTTCTGTATGTAAGAAGCGGCTACCGCGATATTCCCGAACGGGGCGACGCGCGCGAAGCGATCCGTTTCTTTACCAGCCAGGCAGAAAAACAGTGGCAGAAAGTATCTTTATACGAAAAAGCCCAGACAGCCTTGTTAATGCATCGTAACGGGAAAAAGGACGGCGCCGAAAAGATTCTTGCCTGGTTACGCAAAACGGCGACAACGTCTAATGAACAGGGTATGTATTGGGCTAACAATAAACGGGAAAATAACTTCTACTCTCCTGTTGACGTACATTCTTTAATAATGACGGCATTTGAAGAAACAGGGACGGATACAGAAGAAACAGACCGTATGAAGCAATGGCTGCTCAACCAAAAACGAACGCAAATGTGGGAAACCGTACCTTCTACCGTAAACGGCATTTATAGTATCCTCTCTACCGGAACCGACTGGTTGACAGAAGGAAATAAATCCGTCGTTAAGTGGGGCGATAAGACATTCGACGCATCTTCAGGCGAAATGGCTACAGGATATATGAAAGAAGCAGTCAGAGGAAATGACATAACAACGGCCATGAATACCCTTGTCATCCGGAAAAAAGGCAATGCTCCGGCATGGGGCGCCGTTTACAACCAGTACGTTGAATCTATCGATAAGATAGAAAAACAAACCGGGTCTCTGCATGTAGAAAAGAAACTGTTCATTGAAACAAATAGCGGCGCACAGCGACAGATTATGCCGCTTACCCCAGACCGCCTGCTTCACACAGGCGATAAGGTAGTGGTAAGGTTAACCCTTCGCGCAGACCGCGAAATGGAATATGTAAGCCTGAAAGATATCAGGCCTGGATGCTTTGAACCGGCTTCACAAATTTCCGGTTACCTGTTCAAGGATGGACTAATGTATTATCACGCGCCTAAAGATGCGTCGGAGCATTTCTATTTCGACAGGTTTCCCAAAGGCACATATATCATGGAATATTCGGCGATTGTTTCTCGTACAGGTACATACGGCGGAGGTATCGCAACCGTACAATGCCAGTACGCGCCTGAATTTATGTCTCATACAGAAGGACATACATTACTGATTAGCGATTAATTATTCATGCCGGACGGAAGGGATTGAATGCAGGTATTCGCTTTGTTG
>JAIRYL010000203.1 GCA_031267775.1 Tannerellaceae bacterium | reverse complement strand
TCCATCCATCCATGGATTTTTTATATTCTTTGAGTAGATTTTTTAGTTTTCCGCGTTTTCCCGGCAAAAAATCAGGTAAAGATATTTTCGCATGAACAAACGGGACGTAAAACAGACGTCCCGGTTTTCTGCCTGCCAAAGATGGAAAGCGTTCTTCCAGCAGGGGGCGGTATTCTTCAAGCAGGGGGCGACGTTCTTCAAGCAGAGGCCGCCGTTCCTCAAGCGCGCCTGTCGATAACCGGAAAAAACGCTGCATCAATCATTCTCCCCATGCAAGAAGCCTCTGATCTGTTTGCAAATTTTTCATTCTCCATTCTCCATTCTCCATTCTCCATTCAGTAAGATGCGCCGGCCCCGGCATGCCTCTGCAAGGGTTCGTTTGTCAGGATAATAATTCCTACCTTTGCGGATAAATGACAGGCGCTTTATGAATTGGATACAACTACTCTCCGGAAAACGTTTGGGAATGGAAGGATATAACGAGCGGAAACATCGCCGCACCGATTTTCAGCGGGATTACGACCGGCTGATTTTTTCGTCGCCCTTCCGGCGGTTACAGAACAAAACGCAGGTATTCCCCCTGCCCGGCAGTATTTTTGTTCACAACCGGCTTACGCATAGCCTCGAAGTATCTTGCGTGGGACGTTCGTTAGGCAATAACGTATCTAAAAGTTTGATGGAAAAATATCCGGATGGAAGCGTTAATTTCCCCGAAATCGGCTCCATCGTATCTGCCGCTTGCCTGGCGCATGATATGGGCAATCCTCCTTTCGGCCATTCCGGCGAACGCGCCATATCGGGTTATTTTTCCGAAGGCAACGGGAAAATACTGGAAAACGACGTGCGCAAAGAAGGCGGACGCTGGGAAGACTTTATCCACTTTGAAGGAAACGCCAATGCGATGCGTTTACTCACGCATCAGTTTATCGGACGAAGAAAAGGCGGATTTGCGCTCACTTACTGCACCCTGGCGTCTATCGTAAAATACCCTTATTCGTCTGTATTATCGGCAAAGAACGGTAAGTTTGGGTTTTTTCAATCCGAAGAAGAAACCTATCGCCAACTGGCTGCGGAGCTGGGAATCCATAGCCATACGGCCGAACCGGCCTGCTACATCCGCTATCCCCTCGTTTATTTAGTAGAAGCGGCAGACGATATTTGTTACCAGATAATGGATATAGAAGACGCCCATAAACTCCGCATCCTGACCACCGAAGAAACAATCGGGCTTTTACTTAATTTTTTTGAAGGCGACAGACTGAAACATGTAACAGAGATTATGCGTATGGTGGACGATTCCAACGAGCAGATCGCTTATCTGCGCTCAAGCATTATCGGTTTGCTGGTAGACGAGTGTTCGCGCGTTTTTCTTGAAAATGAAGAAAATATACTGACGGGCGCATTTAGCGGCGCTTTGATTAAAAAAACAGGCCAACAGGCCAGGCAAGCTTACGACGCCTGTTCAAAAGTAGCCTTTGCTAAAATATACAAGGCAAAGGAGGTACTGGATATTGAACTGGCCGGTTATCATATATTCAGTCATTTAATCGATAGCCTGACAGACGCCGTTATCCATCCCAAAAGCGCATACAGCAAGTTACTGCTGCAGCGCATCCCGGAACAGTACGACGCCAAAGCCCCTGACGTATATGGAAAGATTCAATGCGTTTTGGATTATATTTCGGGGATGACCGACGTTTACGCGCTGGATTTATACCGGAAGATTACAGGCCTGAGCCTGCCCGGCGTATAATGGATTAATATTCTTCGCGATATTTGTTTTCGTCTTTATCTTTGAGGATACTGAGGTAGCTTTTATAGCGCGACCGGCTTATATTCTGTTCGCTCAGCGCCTGCAATACCACGCATCCCGGTTCGTGGCGATGCGTACAGTTTCCAAACTTGCAGCCGGCGGCATATTTAAATATTTCGGGAAAATAATGAGAAATCTCGGCGTCTTTCATTTCGATTGTGCCAAAGCCTTTAATTCCGGGCGTATCGATTAAATAACCGCCATCAGACAATGGAATCATTTCCGAAAAAGTAGTGGTGTGCACCCCTTTATTATGATACTCGGAAATAGCGCCGGTTTTTAAATGAACGTCGGATACCAGTTTATTAATAAGGGTAGACTTCCCTACCCCCGAATGTCCGGATAACAGGGTGATTTTATTTTTCAGCTCCTCTTTCAAGCCATCCATTCCCTCGCCGCTCTTCGCGCTCAGTTTAAAGCAGGGATAGCCTATCCCCGTATAAAGTTCGGTCAGCCTTTCCAGCGCTTCCCTGTCTGCGCCCTGAAAACGGTCGGTTTTATTAAAAATTATTTTTACGGGCACGGCATACGCTTCGGCGGCGGCCAGAAAGCGATCGATAAATATAGTAGTAGTAACCGGATAATTGACGGTAACTATCAGCATGGCCTGATCCAGATTAGCCGCAATAACATGAGACTGCCTGGAAAGGTTGGAAGCCCTCCGTACAATGCAGTTCGCCCTGTCTTCTATTTCCGTTATAAAAGCCGTGCCTTCGCGGTTCATTTCAATATCCACCCTGTCGCCTACCGCTACAGGATTGGTGGCGCGTATGTCGTGCAAACGGAAATTCCCTTTTATTTTACTTTCCACGTCGCGTCCGCCGTCCGTGCGAACGGTGTACCAACTGCCTGTGTTCTTAATTACTAAACCTCTCATAAAAAAATGAAAACCGGAAACCGAAACGCGCCTTGCGGCAAGAGCGCCGGTTTCCGGATTTCTCCGTTAAATTTATACCGTCATTATTTCTTTTTCTTTTGCAGCGTACAGGTCGTCCACCCTCTTAATAAATTTGTCGTGTATTTTCTGCACGTCGCTTTCAGCATCCTTTTCCACATCTTCGGGCACGCCGTTCTTTACGCTTTTTTTCAGTTGCTCTATCGCGTCGCGTCGCGCGTTGCGAACGCTTATTTTGGCGTTTTCGGCTTCCTGTTTAGACTGTCTGGCCAATACGCGCCGCCGCTCTTCGGTAAGCGGCGGGATACCCAGACGGATAATTTCGCCATTATTTTCGGGAGTAATGCCTATATCCGAGTTCATAATAGCTTTTTCAATGTCCCGCATCAAGGGTTTTTCCCATGGCGTAATAATAATCGTTTTGGCGTCGGGCGTCGTAACCGTAGCTACATTAGACAGGGGAACCAGGCTTCCGTAATAAGGAACTTTTACGCCGTCCAGAATCTTAGGATTTGCCTTCCCGGCTCTGATATGCGACAACTGCTCGTCTAAATAAGCGGCGGCGTCCGTCATTTTGACCTCGGCTTCTTTTACAAACTGTTTTGTATCTATCATCTTACCTCCATTTTTAATTTGCTGACTTATAAGCAACAAAAGTAGCTAATTTTTCTATCCGCGCAAATAAGGAGGCGTCTGGAAATAAATTATACAAATTTATTGGAACTGTTTTTTGCCGGACGAAGCCTGAAAATGCGCGCATACCGGGGTATGTAAGTATTTTCAGGCTGAAGGATGGCGGACAGACGACCCATTCTTCCCCGTAAATTCCAGGCGGGATGATTTATTTTCAGACGCCTCCTCAGGAATATGGCGATTGACAAGCGCTCAATACCCGTCTACTCATGCCCGAAATAATAATCAAACTCCCATTTAATATCGTTATAAAATTCCTGTTTTTCGGGCGAAGGGCACGCGGCATAACCGGCTATGCAATGGAGTACCCGGTTTGCCTGGCGCCGGCTTTGCCTGCCGTATCGTTTCAAGGCTGAAACGGCCGAACGCTGCGAGCAGGATATGCCTTTATCCATCGCCTGGCGGGCTGCGTTTAAAAAAACCCGGCTCTGGCGGGATGATAGCCGGCAGGCGCCGGCAAACAAACGGGCGTATAAAAGAAACCCCGTAACCTGCGCAAAACCTTCTTCCCTCAGAATCCAGTCGGCAGCCAATGTATCGGCAAAGGAAAGATACTGTAACAGGTTTATGCAATATTGCCCGGCTATCTCCATGTGCCGGACGCCGGCCAACCACCGTTCGGCCTGTTCGCGGGCAAACGCCTGGGAAGGTTGCAGTAAAGTAGCCATAATCTTCAGCTCGCGGACGTCTTCTTCCCAAAGCCTTTGCGCCAGCGCCGAATCCTGCGCGTACAGCGAAGCAATCTTTTTTATTTCGGGCAGAGAAACGCCAAAGTTCAGTTTATAATCCATGCCGCAGGCCTGCATGCCGGCAGAAGCTACCCCGTTCATAGCCTGTCGGAGCTTGGTTTGTATATCTTTCATCCTGTTTTCCATACTTTTGGGGGAATAGGATACAAAGGTGCAAAAAAGAATGGAACTTATTAGGAAGCGCAAGCCGGATCTTGTCGTTTCGGACGAAGGGCAGGCTTCTTCTGGAAATAAATGACGCCTCCTAAGGAGGCGTCTGGAAATAAATTATACAAAATTATTGGAACTGTTTTTTGCAAGCCGAAGCCTGAAAATGCGCGCATACCGGGGTATGTAAGTATTTTCAGGCTGAAGGATGGCGGAAAACAGGCCGATAAATGTATGATTTATTTCCAGACGCCTCCTTAATCCACATTCCGGTTTACAAGCTCCAGCGCGTGAAACTTGCATACAAGTATACAGTCTTTGCAGGCGGTGCATTTTTCAGGGTATTTCAATACGGGATGCAGGCTTTCTTTATCCTTTGCCGGCTCCAGCGCTTTGCGGCGGCACGTTTTTACGCAGCGCCGGCATCCTGTGCAGCGATCGGCTATGATATGGATTACCTTGTTTTTTGCGCGTTTATTTCTGAAATAGCTGAGAAGGATAACGAGCAAGGCCACGCATGTCAGTATAATACAGGTTGTCATTTTATTTCCGAATGATACAGCTTTTGTTATGCCGGCAAAATTACGGAGACAGGGGTTTGCCCGGAATAGAGAAAGCGGGGAACAGGTTGGACTATTTGTGGAAATCGCGCCTGAATGTAAGGGGCGAAATGCCCGAAACTTTGGAAAACAGACGCGAAAAATAGGCGTGATCTTCGTAACCCAGCGCAAAGGCAATCTCCTTTACGTCGAGGTCTGTGTAGTACAGCAAGCGTTTGGCCTCTAAAATTACCTGTTGCTGTATCCAGTAGCTCACGGGAAAGCCCGTAGCATTTTTTACGGATTCGTTTACGTGCGCGAGGGAATAATTCAGCAGGGCGGCATAGCGGGCGGGACTTTTTATTTTCCTGAAATTTTCAGACAGTAACTCTTTAAACCGGTATGCCAGGGTTGCCGACCGGGATTTATGCTGCTGCGGCTTATTGTTTTGCAAAGCGTATCGTTCGGCTATAATCCCGATAAATGCGTTTGCCAGATTTAAAACAATCCGGTTCCGGAGCGGCGTCGGCCCGGCCTGTATCAGGGTATGGAGGGCATGCGCTATGTCGCGGATATTCCCGGCGGCGGCGTGGTCTATCTGTATCGCTTTTTGCAAAACAAACGGTTTTTCAAACACATTCCTGTATTCATCCTCCATCCATAGCGGGTCTATGGCCAGCGACCAGCCTTTTGCTTCCCGAATGGAAGAAACAAAATGAACCTGGCCGGGACGGATATACAATAAGGATTCGCCCGTAACAGATATCTCTTCAAAATCGAGCAGATAGCTCGACTCGGCGCTTTCCGTAAACAAAAACAGATAGTAGTCGTCTCTGTGAGCCACATTTTTATTCATTTTCAGCAGGGCTTCATTATATTCTCCCGCAAACTCCATATAGCAAAACTGCAAACCGAGCGAAGAGAGCGAATCCATTTTATGCAGCGGGATGATTGGTTGTTTCGTATGTTTCATGCATGCAAAGATATGCCATAACTGCTTAAAAGCGACAGGTAGCAGGCGGACGACGCAGAAATCGCCTGCTACTCTGTTTGCGCCATTCCGTTAGTTTACGGGATATATTCTGGCTGTCCACCCTCCTCCGGGATACATTTGTATGCTTTTTTTATCTTTGGAAGTAATACGGACGACTTCTTTTCTATAATCCACGCCTTCCGTGTCCGAGTTAATTCCATCCATAAATATTTCAGCCTCGTACAGGCCGCCGTCGTCCAGGAAAGAAAAATCCACGTCGACCTCCCTTGCCGTCCAGTTTGTCAGGGCGCCTGCATACCAGACGTGTTCTTTCCTGCGCGCCAGGATGATAAATTCGCCAACTTTACCGTCGAGCGCCACCGTCTGGTCGAATACAGTAGGAACTTTTGCTATAAAATCGGTACATTCCTGCTCGCGCATATAGTCTGTCGGACTGTCTGCCAGCATCTGGAGGGGCGCTTCAAAAACAGTGTACATAGCCATCTGCCGTACGCGCGTACCCTGGCTCATCGGACGCCGGTAGATCGAACGGTAGGTTTCCCGCGTCGCGTTCTTCATAGCGCCGGGCGTATAATCCATCGGCCCGGCCAGCATGCGTATATAAGGCGCTGTTACGTCGTATCTGGGCGCGTCGTCTTTTATACGCCCCTTTTCGTCGAAAGGCGCCCATTTAAAGTTTTCCAGGCCTTTCACCCCTTCTATATTCAGCACGTTGGGATAGGTTTGCTGAACGCCTGTGGGTTTGATACCATGCAAGTCGAGCAGCAATTTATTTTTGGCGGCTTCTTCCGCTATTTCAAACATGGAACGAATCATGAGCTGATTGTCGTTATCAAAAAAATCTACCTTAAACCCTTTTACGCCCATACCGGCATAGAAAGGGAAAACGGTTTCTTTCTCTTGCGAGGTTTGATTCCATCCGGCCCACAGGATGATTCCCACATCTTTTTGTTTGCCGTAATCCACCAGTTCTTTTATATTCATTTCAGGCCGGACGTCCATCAGCGAGCTTCCGCTCCAGCCGGCGTCTACCACCACATATTCCAACCGGTTAGCGGCGGCAAAGTCTATAAAGTATTTGAATGTCCGGGTATTCATTCCCGTTTTAAAATCTACTCCCGTCACACTGGAACTGTTCCACCAATCCCAGGCGGCCTTGCCCGGCTTGATCCACGACGGGTCTTTTATCCGCGAGGGCGACGCCAGCTTCCGTATCATGTCGTTATCGGCCAGTTCCTTATCTTCCCTGCTAATCACGACGGCCCGCCACGGGTAGCTTCGCGTTCCTTTGACGGATGCTATGTAACCGGCAAATTTTGTCGGCGTAAAAACAATCCCGTCCATCTCTCCTTCCAGCGGACAGGGTGCAAAAGCGCCTTTCAGGCTGTGGCTGTTTTCCGGATTCCCAAGCAATAACAAACCCGGATAATCTTCTACATCCGCTTCCATAACGGCGGCTTTTTTTCCATCTTCCAGCTCTACCAACAGCGGAACAATCGAAAGAGAATCTGTAAACATTTGCGACAATGTTTGCTCGTCGTAAAAGGATTCGAACGAAAAACTATACCGGCTTCCCAAATGGGTATTGTTTATATAAGGTATAAACGCTTTGTAATCGCCCGCAAAATTGAAGGTAACTTCTTCGCTTTGTATTTTTATATCTCCCTTCCGGTTTGTCAGGAAGCGATAGGCCACGCCGTCGTTATATACCCGGAACTCTACGCTGTAATTACCCGCGCATGCCAGTAATAACTGGTTATACTGATTCATCACGTCGCTTTTTTTGTAAAAAGGGGTATGGAACGATTCGTTTACCTGCCTGGCAGACGTTTTCAAAACCCGTACGTTTTTTCCGGCTATTTCGCCGGTAGACAGCGTTAAAGAGATGGCAGAAGGCGTAATCACCTTTGTTTGTTCATGATCTACCTGCCAGGCGAGATCTTTCCCGGCGCTTACGATAAGCGTAATCAGGCCGTCGGGCGACTTTACTTCGTGATGCTTCGATTGCGCATAACCTGTTGCGCAGGCGAGCAGAAAACTTCCGGATAAAAAAAGGATACAGGCGGATTTGTTTATTGTATGTTTCATTTGCTATAAAGTTACAGGGTACAAAAAAAAAACGCACCCACCCGTATTGCGCATACGGATTGCGGGTGCGTTTCGATATTTTTTTATCGCAAGCCCGGTACGATCAGTATTTCCTGGTCAGGTATCGGGAAATAATAAAACTGTTCGCTTGGAGCAGTCTGCGAGGTAAACTCCGGGTTTAACGTCGTATCGTGAATATCGGCGGTCGTTATGCGGCTGTTACCCTGCAGATGCAGTATTTCGTGCCGTTGCATGGTAAAGAACCGTCCCATCACGCTCTGTTCGTTTCCGCAAGTTTCCCATTTCCTTTCGTTTAAAACGGCTTGCTGAAAAGCTTCTTTCGACATGCCGGTCGTCACTTTCCTGTCGGCAGGTACTTCCGCCCTGTTTTGCACCTCCAGTACGTAGGGAACGGCGGCGGCAACCGATCCGCTTCCAAAGGCAACCGCCTCGGCATACAGCAACAGAATATCGGCATAGCGGAAGATAAACCGCGTTTTACCGTTTTGCCCCCAGTTATGACCCTGGTCGGTGTATGCTTTGGTATCATAATCGTATACCCAGCCAATGCCGGCGTCTACATTTTTCTTAAAGTGCGGATGCTTTTGATTGGTGCGCGGGCTGTCCCATGGCACCAGCTCGCTTTCGTTGGCCAGATAAATGGTAGTAAGAAAATAAGCGTCTTTCCGCCGGCCTTCCGGGAAATTATAGAAGAAATCGAGTTCGGGAAGCAAATCGCACCACCCGCCGGCTTCTTCGGGAAACTCGCACGATCCGCTTGCAAACTGCCATGAATCTACGCTCAAAAATCCGCCAAATACAATCTCGTGCGAATAATCGGAGGCGGCCGTCACCAATGTCCGGATATCCGGCTCCAGCGCATAGCCAAATGTAGACGCATTGTCGATGATTTCCTTGTATTTTGCCGCCGCTTTGTCGTACGAGGCCGCCCCTTTCTTCAAGGGCCATCCCGCCTGCGTCAGATAGGCCGACGCCAGCAGCGCTTTGGCCGCTCCTTTATTGGGGGCGACGTTGATTCCATTTTTAAAATAAGGCGAAACCGAGTGATTGTCGGGCAGATATTCTTCCGCTTTCAGCAAGTCGGCCTCAATCAGCGCGTAAATATCCTCTACTGGCGCTCTCGACGTGGCGTAATCTACTTCCACAGCGGTTACCAGCGGAACCGATCCCCATATCCGCACCAGATTAAAATATTCCAGCGCCCGGTAGAAATAAGCCTGCCCTACCCGCTGTTCCAGGAACGAGCGGTCTATTTCCATCGTTTCGGCATTGTTAATCACATTATTGCAAGCCTTGATAAGCGTATAGTACATCGACCAGGCGCTATATAAATCGGTATTTCCCGAATTGTAATAAAACCGGTCGTATTCGGCAAAACGGGTTTTATTCCCTGCATTTTGCGACGTAACGTCGTCGCCGCACCACATATACAGTTGAAACTCGGTTGAGTTTACCGTTCTTACAAACAGCGTATATATACCGGAGATTGCCATATCCAATCCATTTTCATCCATGAACAACGTTTCGGCGGTAAGCGTGCCTTTGGGATCTTCTGCAAGAAAATCGTCGCATGAACTGGTCGTTAAAGCAACGGCCAGTAAGCAAAAATAAAAATAAATCCTTTTCATTTTTATCCTGTTTTTTTAAGATTATCAATAACTGTTTATTAAAATGAAAACTTTGCGCCAAGCGTAAAAGCACGCGGCTGCGGATAAGATATGGCGTCTATTCCCGCATTGGTATCCGCATTGGCCGGTTTAGTACTTTCTTCTTTTCCCAAACTCGACATGGTTGTTTCAGGATCGCCCCCTTTGTAGTTGGTAAAGGTAACCAGGTTTTGAGCGCTTGCCGTAAGCGTTAAGTCGCATATTTTGATCATATATTTGGGAAACGTATACGATACGCTGAGATTGGTCAGTCTCAAATAATCGGCGCTTTCCAGATATTGCTGCGATTCAAGATGGGGATTAACCGACGTGCTGAACGGATTGGGCACCCACGTATTTTGGTTGTCGGGCGTCCAGCGGTTAAACCAGCCTTCCGATCCTGTCATCCACTTCACGTCGCTGTTGGGCTGATTCATCAGGTAACGTCCCAGATTAAGACGTTCCGCTCCCAATGCGCCCTGAAACATCACGTTTACGTCCAGCCTCTTCCAGCTAAACATATTGTTCCACCCCACCGTTTTGTCGGGAAACGCTTTTCCTATAATACTGAGGTCGTCGGCATTGATGGTATAATTACCGTCAAAATCCTTAAAATGATTATCGCCCGGTTGCTGTCCATATTTGGCCGCTTCGTCGGCTTCGGAGGTTTTCCACAATCCCAGCCAGGTATATCCCAGTATGGAACCCATGGGTTGCCCTACTTCAAGTACGGCCGAGTTAATACTTGCGCCATTGGCAATCTGAGATCCCGGCGATATTCTATCCTCGCCGCCCAAATCCATCACCCGGTTTTGGTTGTAGGAGAAATTAACTACGCTTTCCCATCTCCAATCTTTGTTCTGAAGAATAACGGCGCTCAACTGAAGGTCGATCCCCCGGTTACGTACCTCTCCCAGATTCATCCAGGCCGTTCCCCCTCCATCATATAAAGGAATGGGTTTTTGCAGCAGCAGGTCTTTTGTGTTCTTCTGATACCAGTCAACGCTCGCGCTTAAACGGTTGCCGAAGAATCCCATATCCAGCCCCAAGTCGTACTGATAGGTTTTTTCCCATGTCAAATCCGGGGAAGAAGGATTTCCTACGGCGTATCCCGGCAGTTGATTCCCTCTGGGATCGCCCCAGGTAGACGATTGCCGCGCCAGCAACCCAAGCGTTCCGAAAGCGCCTATGGACTGATTACCCGTAACGCCCCAGGAGGCGCGGACTTTCAGATTGTCAAACGCTTGCAGGTTCTTGATAAAACCTTCTTCGGATGCGCGCCAGGCAAACGAAAACGAAGGGAAATTCCCCCATTTGTTAGTACCCTGAAACTTGGAAGATCCGTCGCGACGAATCGTTGCCGTCAACAGATAACGGTCTTTATACGAATACATGCCCCGTCCAAATACGGAAGCCAGCGCATATTCTCTATACTGATTGCTCACGCCGGGCGTAGAACCCATAGACAGATTCCAGTACCCCACGCTTTCGGTAAGTAACGTTTTTGTGGTACCCTCCAGTTTGCCGTAGGTATTTTGCGTAAATTCTCCCGCAACCATGGCTGTGAGGCGATGATCGCCCCATTGGTTGGTATAGTTCAACTGATTCAGATTATATAAATCCCACGTGTCGTCTCTGTTATTGCCTGCTTCGTTAGAACCGCTGAGGCCGTGTAACATGGAATTCAGCCAGAAATAAGCCCCGGACGAATAAGAGGCGGCGCCTTGCACATGGAATGTTAATCCTTTCACCGGCAACTGAAAAGTAAGTTGCAGGTTGGCGGTAGCGCCCACGCTACTCCCATCGTTCGAATTTTGCACCAGTCGCCCGTATGGGTTTCCCATAATGCTGGCAATATTGTCTTTCTCCCAGTTCCCGCTGGCGTCTTTCAGATTGGTGGTAGGGCTGTACATCAAAGCGTCCGACAGCGCGCTGCCGATATTACCGGTCTTACCGTTTATGCCCGACGTCTTTTTACTGTACGCATTCACATCCAGGTCTACCTTCAGCCAGTCGGTTGCGTCTGCCTGAATGTTCGACCGTAAAGCGTAGCGTTTCATATTTGATTCGATAAGAATACCCTGATTATCTTCAAAATTACCCGAAATAAAGTAGCGTACTTTGTTAAGTCCGCCGGAGATGCTTAACTTATGATTTTGAGAATAAGCGGTTCTGAAAATCAAATCCTGCCAGTCCGTTCCTGCGCGGCCTGCTTCAAAATCAGCAATTTGCGCTTGGGTAAACGTTTCGTTGCCGCGCCATTCGTTAACCGATTTGGCAAAATCAACCGCGCTCAGCATGTCGAATTTCTTAGCGAGGCTAGACCACGAATTGTTTGTTTCAAGAATAACGTTGGTTCTGCCTTCAGCGCCCCGCTTGGTGGTGACCAATACCACTCCGTTGGCCCCGCGCGAACCGTAAATAGCCGTTGCCGACGCGTCTTTCAATACTTCGATAGATTGAATGTCGCTGGTGTTCGTATTCAAAGAAGGAGCGGGCACGCCGTCGATAATATACAAAGGATCGTTTCCTCCATAGATAGAATTGGCGCCCCGGATACGTACCGATATACTTTGATCCGGCGATCCCGAATTGGTGATAACCGTCGCGCCCGGAACGCGCCCTTTCAAGATATCGTCTACCCTTGTAAGCGGCTGGCTCTGGAACTGGCTGTTGGAAATACCGGAAACCGAGCCTGTCAGGTCTGACTTCTTCACCACGCCATACCCGATAACAACCACTTCATCCAGTGTTTTGGCGTCTTCCGCCAGTTCTACCGTGATATTTGTTTGGTTGCCTGTAGCCACTTCTCTTGTAATATAGCCGATATAGGAGATATTCAAGATAGCATTAGGAGAGATTCTCAGGTTAAATCGTCCGTCTATATCTGTAATGACGCCATTGCTGGTACCCTTTTCCACTACATTGGCGCCAATGATAGGCGACCCGTTTATGTCGGTTACGATTCCTGATATTTGTTTGCTGTCTTGCTGGGCGATAGAAGCCGTTCTTTTACTCAATAAAATGTGAGTGCCTTCCATAACAAAATCGACGTCTGTATTGTCCAAGAGGTCTCTTAGCACTTCAGACACCGGTTTGCTTTTGGCGCGGATCGACGCCTTGCGGTTTACATTTACGTAATTGTTGTAGATAAAAAGATAATCTGTCTGACTTTCTATCTCAGCCAGAATTTCATCCAACTGAACGTTTTTTTTGCTGATGTTGACTCTTGCATTCTGCGAAAGCGTATTCTCTGCATACGTGCAGAGTATACTGGTCATTAGTAGAAATGTGGTTAGTCGCATAATTCTAAAGATTTGAGTTAGCCGAGAATTTTTCAAACAATATCCTCTCGACGAAAATTTATTTTCCATATCTTTGTAATGTTTTGAAAATTAATACAGTTTGTTTTGAAAATTGTGTTAACGGATGCTGGTAAGCGGTGGTGCGCTTGCCGGCATTTTTTGTCAGGCTATCTTTTGTTTTATCATAGGCAATATCTTTTTTTAGTTAACAAACAGGGTTTTTTTAATGACTTTATTCTATGTAAATAATATGATTTTCGTCGTCGCGTGAAAACGAAAAGCGAATATCTTTCTGCAATACCCGCAAGGCATAATCTATGCCGTCGGTATGCCTGAATTTTCCGGTGTACATGTATTTCCGGGCTTGCCGGTTTTTTACTTCTACGGTTACGCCGTAATATTTTTCAAATGTTTTCATGATTTCGACAAACGGTTCGTTTTTGAAGCAGATCAGTCCTTCTATCCAGCGGTATTCGGTATAATCGTCTACCCGTTCGACGATAAATTTGCCGTCTTTTAAAACCGCCTTATTATCGGGAGAGAGATAAACCGCCGCCCGGTTGTCCGGCGATAACACTCTTACCCGCCCTTTCATCAGCGTTGTTTCAAAATTGCCTTTTTCGCTGTAGGCTTCCACGTTGAAGTCTGTTCCCAGCGCTTCCACGCTTCCTTGACCGGTACTGACAATAAAAGGTTTTTCTTTGTTTTCCGTTACTTCAAAATAGGCTTCCCCATTCAGGTGCAGGCGCCGTTCCTTTTTGTTGAAGGAAACCGGATATTTCAGCTCCGAGCGGGCGTTTAACCATACGTTTGTTCCATCCGGCAATGAAATATTTATCCGTTGCCCGGCCGGGACTACGATAGACTGCATCGCTACGGGAGCGGATGATTCCCGGTAACTTGTATATAGCCAACCGGCGCCGGCCGTCAGTAAAACGGCGGCGGCTATTTTCAGCCATTCGAGCAAAAACGTTCGTTGACGACTGGCGCTTTTCTTATGGCTTGTTTGGGCTAATAAAGTGATTGCGTCGAATAGCTTACGTTCTTTGTATAAAGTTTGCTCGTTATCGGGAGAGGCCTCCATCCAATGGCGGATTTGCTGTTCTTCTTCCAGGGAAGCAAGACCTTCAAAAAACATACGGAGCGTTTCTTTTTTCATATCTCATTCCGACAGGGATATCTTTCCCCGCCGTATGAATAACAGTTCAAGACGTAATCCCCCTAAAGAAAATTTGACTTTTGTGCATATTTTCAAAAGATATTCATCTGCGTATTCGTATTTCACAACTACTCGGATACTCCGAAAAAGACAGAGACAGAGAAAGAATGTGTTAAATAGAAAAAATATTCTTATAATTGCATTATGGAAGACGTCTGTCAGAGAGTACAAGCGTATGATTTCTCTAACAAAACATTCATTGAAAAACTTGAAAAATAATGACGAGTAAAGAAAAATATAAATCCGATTTCAAAAAAGCATTGGATGCTTTTGCCGGGAAATTGCGGCAATATGTCGCAACCGAAACAGGCGAATGGTCGGTAAAAGGATTCATAGATGTTTACAAAAACATTTATACAATTTCATCCGACACTAAAATTATCTCAAAAATACTTGAAATACACACATTTCCGCAGATTATTCAATTTGCAAAAAAAACAGGGTACAATATCATTTTAGCGGAACAGCAAAATTATTACCCCGACTTGACTTTTGTTAACAGACAGGATGAACGTATAAAATTTGCAGTCGATTTAAAAACGACTTATCGTAAAAAGAGCGGTATTGCAAGTTTCACGCTCGGCAGTCACGGCGTATATTTTAAAGAACGTGACAAACAGAAAAATATTCAATTCCCCTATAATCAATATGCCGGTCATTTTTGTCTGGGAATTATTTATACAAGAGCCGATTTGGATATTTCTGAAACCGAAATTTATTGCGTACAGGAACTGCAGGAAAAACACGAAACGACAGTTGTAAAAGTTGGCGAACGTGAAGCGACAACTGTAGAAAATCTAAAATCAATAACTTCCGTCATTAAAAATTTTGATTTCTTTGCTGCCGAAAAATGGAAAATAGCGAGCGACAAACAGGGTTCCGGCAATACGGCAAATATTGGCTGTACGCTAAATCCGGAAGATTTAAAAGCTGAAAACGGCATTTTCAGCCGGCTTGGCGAAGAATGGTTTGACGAGTATTGGATGAATTTTGGTTCGGCAACCATGCTGAAGAATGGGAAAACCATCAAAATTACTAATTTAAGAGACTTCTTGGAATTTAAAGGACGCTCGGATTTATGGAATAAAATCGTAAAAAAATATTGACATGAAAGTAATTGTTCCTCCCATCAAAAGCCAGGGTATCAAAACCAAACTTGTTCCCTGGATTCAAAATGTCGCCCCGAAAGTAAACGGACGGTGGATAGAACCGTTTCTGGGAACAGGCGTGGTCGCTTTTAACGCAGGATACAAAAGAGCCATTCTCAATGATACCAATCCGCACATTATTAATTTCTACCAATCGGTTCAGATACAAAAAATAACCTCTTCGCGAATGAAACAGTATCTCAGGGAAGAAGGCGAAAAATTAAGAAAAGCGGGAAACGACGGTTACGACCATTATCTGACCGTACGTTCTCGCTTCAATAGCGGGGAATATTCTCCATTTGATTTTATCTTCCTTTCCCGTGCGGGATTTAACGGCATGATGCGCTTTGGAAGCAAGGGAAACTGGAATATCCCGTTTTGTAAGAAACCCGACCGTTTTGCACAGGCATACATTACAAAAATAATCAACCAAATAGACGCCGTATCGCAAGTTATCCAACCTGAACCTGACTGGATTTTTTACAACAAATCATTCATGGAAATCATTCCGCTGGCAACCGAAGACGACATAATCTATTGCGACCCGCCGTATTATGGCCGTCATGTGGATTACTATAACGGATGGACTGAAAAGGATGAAGAACAATTATTTAATTTACTCTGCAACACGAAAGCGAAATTCATTCTCTCTACCTGGCATCACAACGATTGGCGTGAAAATGAGATGATAAAAAAATACTGGCATACATTTAACATCCTCACCAAAGAGCATTTTTATCTTAATGGCGGTAATATCGAAAATCGGCGCGAGGTAGTTGAAGCGCTTGTCTGCAATTTCGATACAAACGAATTTGCACAGCACAATCACGGGTTAAAAGAGAAGCCGCAAATGAAACAGTTGGAACTTGCGCTGGGATGCAGGCAATGAACGCCGCGTATAAAAAACGGGACACTATCTTTTATTCAGGAAGGTATCGCGTTTTTTTAGAACAGGGAAGACAGAAAAACCGGAAGATAGTCTTTCAGTTTATTTCTCAGCCGTTTGATCGATTTAGAGATATGAAACTCAACGCTCTTTTCCGAGAGGCCTAATTGATTGGCAATTTCTGTATACGATTTATTATGAAAGCGACTTAACTCAAAGATTTTCCGGGTTTTTTCCGGCATAGACTCCAACGTTTTGGCAACGATTTCCATTACTTCGGCAGCGAACAGTTCGTCGGGATTGCAGGCTTCTAATGTGATGATTCGCGTATGCAGCTCCCATTCGGCATGATTCCTGATTTTCTCGGCCGTAGCTTTGCGAACCTGTATGTGTTCCAGGTAATTCAGGCTTTTGTTTTTTATAATTGTCAGGATGTAGGCCGGCACGTTCAGGTTTGTATCCAGCGAATCGCGGCGCTCCCAATAATGCATGAAGGCTTCCGCAGTAAAATCTTCGGCCACAGCCAGGTTGCGCACATACGTATTAGCAAAACGAACAAATCTTCCGTAATAATTAGTAAACAGTTGTTTAAATGTATTATGATGGACAGATTCTACCATAAATTTTTTTAGTTGTACGCCGGCAGGAAAGAGTAGTCTTTGCTGTAACGGAGCATTTGTTGGGCGTATCCTTCGGTATAGTCTACTATAACGTCTGTCACTTCGCCACGATTATTTTTGATTTCTTTCATGACCGGATTGACAAAGCCTTTGTAGGGCGATAAGTTTAACCGGGCATATCGTTCAAGGATTTCCGCATGTAGCGGCCGGTTTACTTTTACGGCATAGTCTTCTACTAATTTCTGCCCGGCTTTGAAGTCGCCTTCGCTTTTTATGCGCTGTATTTCGGCAAGTAATGTGCCGAATAAGCCGCGTAATTTGGCATAGTCGTTTATAAGGACGTATGTTTTACCGTTTTTCTTTTCAAAAGAAACCACGTTGCCGGCTTTTCCTTTTTCGTACGCCCACCCGGCAATCAGTTGCCGGTTACGCATGTGCGATTCTTCTATATCTTTACCCGGTTCGATGCGTACTAACTGCGTCATCAAACCATTCATCATGTATTTGTAATATTCGGCTTTGTAAGCGCTGGCGTCTGGCGTTAATCCCAATTCCACCAATTTGGGATCGGCCAGGTAATAGAGGCCGAACAAGTCGGCGCGCGTTTCTTCCAGCGTAGAACTATAGGCTTTTAAAGCATTTGGGTCGACGCCCGGGAGGATGATTCCCGAACCGTGTCCGAGACATTCGTGCAAATCCGTATGCAGGTTGTCTGTAATAAAACCATATTTTTGGATGGCGTTTCGTTCGGCGTCGCTCCAAACAAACTCTTCGTTAAATCCGCTTCCCTGCGAAGCCCTGTCGTACGCTTCGGTGATATTTTCGATGGTTACCGATTTAGAACCGTGATCGCGGCGAATCCAGTCTGCATTCGGCAGGTTGATACCAATCGGAGTGGCCGGATAACAATCTCCGCCCAGCATGGAAACGGTAATTACTTTGGCGCTTACCCCTTTGACTTCTTTCTTTTTAAAGCGTTCGTCTATCGGAGAATGATTCTCGAACCACTGGGCGGCGTCGCTGATTACCCTTGTCCGTTTGGTTGCTTCTTTATTGATGAAATTAACGGTAGATTCCCAACTGGCTTTTATGCCGAGCGGATCGCCGTAGGTTTCTGTAAAGCCGTTGACAAAGTCGACGTCCGAAGCCGTATCTTCTACCCAAAGGATAGCATACTGGTCGAATGTTTTTAAATCGCCTGTTTTATAATATTCGATAAGCTTTTCTATAACGGCTTTTTGTTTACTGTTTTCGGTATAGGGAATCGCTTTTTCGAGTTCGCCGGTAATCCTTTCGATAGCTTGGGTGTAGAGGCCTCCCTGGCGCCATACTTTTTCGGCGATTGTTCCGTCTTCTTCCTTTACCAGACGGCTGTTCAGGCCATAGGATACGGGAGTGGCGTTATTTGGATCAACCATTTTTGCGTAAAAATCTTCTACTTCTTTTTGGGTGAGGCCGCCGGCATAATAATTATTGGAAGAGGCGGCGATCAAATCCTGATTGCCGCTTTGAACGGTCTTTTTAGGCATGACTGCCGGATTGAATATAACCGGGAAAACTTCGGCCATAAGCTGGTTGGCCGTTTGTTCGGGACGAAGCGGAAGCCGGGACGCATCGATCCGGCGAATGCAATCTGCCAGAAACTCCGGCGAGAATCCCGGATTGAACTTATCTTCGCCATAATGATGATGAATGCCGTTTGCAAACCAGATACGCTTCAGGTAGACTTCGAGCGCCCGGAACGGTTCGGCATGCCGGTCGCCCCGGTAATCCAGGTAGACGGCTTCGAGCAAGCGCCGGATTGCCAGGTTGTAACGGTTGTTCTGGTCGTACAATATATCCCTGCCCATTAGCGCCGCTTCCGACAGGTGATAGAGCAATTGTTTTTGCTGTAAAGGGAGGTTTTCAAATCCCGATACCCGGTAGCGCAGTATCTGTAAATCGGCAAATTGATCTGCCACATAGTTAAATTCCTGTTTGTTCATGCGTTCCTTTGCTGTTTTTTGTTTGTCTGTACAGCCGGCTATAGCCAGTACAGTTACGAATAACACAATTATTTTTTTCATATCTCTTTATGCTTTGCCAATAGATGACGTTATTTATTTCTATGGTATCCACACAAAGATAATTAATTCGGCTTGCTATTTATAATGTTTTACAACAGAAAAAAAGAATCGCTTCATTTTGAGGCGTACGGCAATCTTCGGATCACCTGCAAAATGTTGTTTTTGTTCGCAGACCGCTGGTCTGCGAGGCTGTATTTATTTTACATGGAAATATGCCATCCCGTATGACAATCAATTTGTGGCTACCGTTTCAAAATGATACGTTTGCTGCTTTAAAATTCATACCCAATCAACAGGGTCAGGGTAAATACATTGCATTTTAATTTATCAACATCAGACCGGGCAAATTCTTTGAAGTAATAAAAACAGGCGGCATTTATGCCTGCATAAAGTTTGTTGGCAAGGCGGGCGTTTATACCTGCTTCGGATTTCAGGCCATACAGAAATTTATTGATCCTGTAATCCGGAAAATAGATGCTTTTAAATTTCCCGTCTCCTATGGATAAACTAAGAAGGCGTCTGGAAATAAATCATACATTTATCGGCCTGTTTCCCGCCATCCTTCAGCCTGAAAGCGCTTACATACCCCGGTATGCGCACGCTTTCAGGCTTCGTCTGGCAAAAAACAGTTC
>JAIRYL010000187.1 GCA_031267775.1 Tannerellaceae bacterium | reverse complement strand
ACTGTTCTCTTGTTTTCATGCTACAAAGGTAGCATCTTATATTTTTTACAGCGACCTAAACGCTTAATCCTATAAGGTTATTTACTCGTTTAATTCCGCTATCGCAAGAATAGGATTGTCATCCGTTTGTCTATTGGCTAAAGTTGTTTGTTTCTTTGAAATATTCTCAAATAATTGTTTTTGCTTTTCTATATCTTCGTTTGTTAACAGGGATATCAATACATGTTGCCTGGATTGCGATTGCCAATAGGGACGGAATAGCGGGCCATTGTTGAAATCGTCATGAAAACCGGATTTGCTTTTTCCGCATCTTTCTGTTTTCCAAGAGTCTTTATAAACAATCTGATAATTGAAATCATCCTTGTATGTATACGTTATCAGCCGAAAAGCGTCATTCTCAAAAATGGCGCGGATAGAGATCCGTTCGGCAAGAAGTTTAAGATTGGCAGGATCCGGTTTCACAGGTTTCGAACCTGTGCGAATCTCATATACAGGCTTTAGATTCAAATTGTTATCAATTTGGAAAACCTTGTCGATAAGAGGGTTTTTATAAAATAAACGGTTGTTGTACGTATAGAAAAACGGCAATTCAAATAGCATCATATCAAGTTCTTCATCCTTTATGCTGGTTGGCGTGGATTGGACGAGCTTTCCATTCTTGTCTGCCAGAAATAATTCGTTGATATTGTTTGCGTTTTTTATCCTGTTAAACCGGTTGTTATAGAATACAAAGTTTTCACCGGATTTGTTTATCGCCCAAGGAGATTCGGTAAGTTCAATTTTACGTTTGAACTTGCCGGAAAAATCATATACATATAGAGCCTTTTCCTGAGTTCCAATTATATAAAAATCGTTCAGGTTTTCATCTATAAAAAAAAACAAAGCTTGCGCATATTCTCCGGGCCCGCCGCCTTTCTTACCGATTGTATTCATAAATTTTCCATCCTTATCAAACCGGTAAAACAGGTTGGTCTGCTGATCTCCGATAAAGATATAATCTGTGGTATGATATACCTGAAGTTCGTCGCTTAATAAAACGGTACGATTCGTTTCTAATGGTATATATCTAACTGATTTTGCAATAAAACTCAGGTTAATATCTTCGCCTTTCGTTATATTCTTTTCAATATTAATTATCTGTTGCGCATGCAAAGCGTTTATTGTAAATATAAACAATACGAATAAATGTGTTTTCATATAAAAAGCGATTTTATATATTACGCTATCTGTCAAGAATTTATATAGTCTTAAAAGGTCAACGGGTAATGGTTTGGAAACGAGCGAAATTCTCTCGTCTGCAGTATTTTCCCACTGTTTTAAATAACTCCGCTATAAAGATATTGATTGTTTTGAAATTCCAAAAACAATCAAATCTGTTTTCTATAGACGGCGACAATTACGGGCATAATGAAGAAAACTTCAGGTATATCCTTTTTGATAAGGAAAAACGGGAAGGCTTCGTGGCGGATGGCCCGGATGGGACCCGGTTTACAGACGATATGTTGGGGGCCCTCCCTTTTGGCCTCGTTGGACTGGGGATGATTATTACATGAATGCGATAGAGTGGTATGATCTTTCGCAAGAATTAAAGAACGGAAACAATTCGCGCTCCTTAACAGTAGATGAAAAGCTTTTTTAAGCGTATGTTCCCTCTCCCTCCGGAAATTTCCAGTATATAGTTGGTTTTATGTCGCGGGAATTAATTATTTTTGTGCGATTATAAGAAATACATAATCAATATGGCAGTATATCTAAACGACGTCTCAAGAACTTTTGGAGAGTACCTACTCATTCCCGGATTAACAACCAAACTATGCGTTCCTTCCAATATCTCTTTACGAACTCCTTTGGTGAAACATAAAGTGGGCGAAATGCCGGCTATCCGGCTGAATATTCCCTTTGTTTCGGCTATTATGCAATCGGTATCGGGGCCTGGATTAGCTATCGAACTGGCTCGTAACGGCGGGCTTTCTTTTATTTTTGGATCGCAGCCAATTGAAAGCCAGGTGGATATGGTACGGAAAGTGAAGAAATTCAAGGCCGGCTTTGTTGTAAGCGATTCCAACCTTACTCCCGAACACAGGCTGTCGGACGTTCTTCATTTAATAAACAAAATGGAGCATTCTACTATTGGAATTACAGACGACGGTTCGGCAAACGGTAAATTGCTGGGCTTGGTTACAAGTCGCGATTTCCGTGCCGAGAAAGATGATCATACCACGAAAGTGAAATTTTTTATGACGCCTTTTGAGAAATTGCATGTAGGAAAAGTAGGCCTTTCGCTTACTGAAGCCAATCAGTTGATATGGGAACATAAATTAAATACGTTGCCTGTTATTGACGACAATCAACATCTGGCCTATTTTGTATTCCGTAAGGATTATGACAGCCACAGGGATAACCCGCACGAATTATCAGGAGTAGATAAAACGCTGCTGGCGGGCGCCGGTATCAATACCCACGATTACAAAGAGCGCGTACCGGCATTAGTAGAAGCCGGCGTTGATGTTTTATGTATCGATTCGTCCGACGGCTATTCGGAATGGCAACAAGAAGCCTTGCAATGGATTAAACAGGAATATAACGGCGCCGTACGGGTGGGCGCCGGTAACGTGGTAGATGCAGACGGGTTTAATTATCTGGTTAAAGCCGGGGCCGATTTTATTAAGGTGGGTATCGGCGGCGGTTCTATTTGTATCACCCGCGAACAAAAGGGTATCGGTCGCGGACAGGCTACCGCTATCATGGATGTGGCGAAAGCTCGCGATAAGTACCTGAAGGAAACCGGACTGTATGTTCCTGTTTGCAGCGACGGCGGTTTGGTGCATGATTATCACATGGTGCTGGCCCTGGCCATGGGGGCTGATTTTCTGATGATGGGACGCTACTTTGCCCGTTTTGACGAATCTCCTACCAAGAAGCTTCGTATCGGCAGTAATTATGTAAAGGAATATTGGGGAGAGGGTTCTAACCGGGCGCAAAACTGGCAGCGTTATGATATGGGCGGAACAGAAAACCTGAAATTTGAGGAAGGAGTAGACAGTTATGTCCCGTACGCGGGAAAGATGAAAGGCAACTTGGCCATAACGCTTGGTAAAATGAAAGCTACCATGTGCAGTTGCGGCGCTGTTACCATTGAAGAATTACAAAAGAACGCCAAAATCACACTGGTATCGTCTACAAGCATTGTAGAAGGCGGCGCGCATGATGTGATTTTAAAGGAACAAACATAAGCAGATTCAATTCAGCCCGGCTTTTTTTCTCTTTTTACAGGAAAAAGGAAATCGGGCTTTTAACGTAAAATACAGTATGTTATGAAAAAAAAGATTCTTATTGCCTTACTTATCATGGGGGGATTTATATCCACGCTTTCTGCCGAACAATCCCTTATCCGTATATCAACGGACGAAACGGATTTAGTGTTATCGGTTGCGCCTGACGGCCGTTTATACCAGCGTTATTTGGGCAGGCGATTGCTATATGAAACAGACCTGGCCCATTTTGCCGATTACGCCTCGACCGGCGCCGGCGGCAGTGATGCTGCAAAAGCTTGGGAGGCGTATCCCGGATCGGGCGCCGAAGATTATTTTGAACCGGCGCTGGCCGTTACCCACAACGACGGTAATATGACAACGATACTTACCTGTGTTTCTTCCGAAACAAAGAAACTGAACGGTAATGTTGCCGAAACGATTATCCGTATGAAAGATAAGGTTTACCCGATAGAAGTAACCCTTCATTTTATGGCTTATGCCAAAGAGAATATTATTAAAACCTGGAGCGAAATAAGGCATCAGGAGAAAAAGCCTGTAACCGTCTGGCGGTATGCGTCCGGTATGCTTTATTTTGAAAATGCCCGTTATTTTCTTACAGAGTTTAGCGGAGATTGGGCGAAGGAGGTTCATTTGAGTACGCAGGAATTACAATTCGGGAAAAAAATCATGGATACCAAGCTGGGTTCGCGGGCGGCCATGCATACGTATCCTTTCTTTGAATTGGGATTAGACGGTATTCCGCGCGAAAACGAAGGAGATGTACTGATGGGTACTTTGGGATGGACGGGGAACTTTCAGTTTACGTTTGAAGTAGACAATACCGGTAATTTACGTGTTCTTTCCGGCATTAATCCGTATGCGTCGGCCTACGAACTGAAGCCCGGCGAAGTATTTGTAACGCCTGAATTTATTTTTACGATCAGCGCCTGCGGAACGGGAAAAGCCAGCCGCAACATGCACGACTGGGCGCGCGAGTACCAACTGAAAGACGGAAAAGGCGACCGGCTAACTCTTCTCAACAATTGGGAAGCTACTTACTTTGATTTTGATGAAAAGAAGTTGGAAGAATTAATGAGAGAAGCCAAAAGTCTGGGCGTTGATATGTTTCTTCTCGACGATGGCTGGTTTGCGAACAAATATCCCCGCGAAAACGATCGGGCCGGTTTAGGCGATTGGGAAGTCAACAGAAGTAAGTTGCCGAATGGCATTCCGCATTTGGTTCAATCGGCCCAAAAAGCAGGCGTTAAATTCGGTATCTGGATTGAACCGGAAATGGTAAATCCCAAAAGCGAACTGTTTGAGAAACATCCGGAATGGGTGATCCGCCTGCCCAATCGTGAAACCTATTATTTTCGCAACCAATTGGTTTTAGACCTCGGCAATCCAGCGGTGCAGGACTATGTGTTTGGCGTAGTAGACAAAATAATGACGGAGAATCCCGGCATAGCCTACTTTAAATGGGATTGTAACAGCCCGATAACGAACGTATACTCTCCGTATCTGAAAGAAAAACAAAATCAATTGTATATTGACCATGTTCGCGGAGTATACCGGGTTTTTGAGCGGGTAAAGGCTAAATACCCCAGCCTGCCGATGATGCTTTGTTCCGGAGGAGGCGCCCGTTGCGATTACGAAGCGCTGAAATACTTTACGGAGTTTTGGTGCAGCGACAATACCGACCCGATAGAACGCCTGTATATTCAATGGGGATATTCGCACTTTTTCCCTGTTAAATCAATGGCGGCGCACGTAACGAGCTGGAACAAAGATGCAAGCCTCAAGTTCCGTACCGATGTGGCCATGATGTGCAAATTAGGTTTTGATATCAGTCTGAAGGAAATGGACGAAAAAGAACTGGCCTATTGCCAGGGAGCGGTAGCCAACTATAACCGTCTGAAACGGGTTATTCTTGACGGAGATTTCTACCGTCTGGTCTCTCCCTACGAAACAAACCATACGGCGGTAATGAGCGTGTGCAAAGAAAAAAACAAAGCCGTTTTATACGCTTACGACATTCATCCCCGTTTTGGCGAAAAGCTCTTACCCGTCAGACTGCAAGGGCTCGACCCGGCTAAAACATACAAAATAGAAGAGATAAACCTTTTGCCCGGAAGCGCTTCGCGCATGCGATTCAGCGGAAAGACTTATTCGGGCGATTACCTGATGAAAGCGGGTCTGAACCTCTTTACTGCAAACAGAATTAGCAGCCGGATAATAGAAATAACGCAGCAATAACAAAAAAGTATGGAAGCTTGAGCTATACTTTGCGCGGGGTAAAATTGTGAGATAAAAGCAGAAGGCAGAAAGCAGAAAGCAAAAGGCAGAAGGCAGAAGGCAGAAAGCAGAAGGCAGAAAGCAAAAGGCAGAAAGCAGTTAGACGTCGGTAGCCGGAAGACGGCAATCCGAACCTTATCGGTCTTTCCGCTTTCTGCTTTCTGCTTTCTGCCTGCTGTATGGCTGGACGACGTGGAGAGCCGTACTCTTGTTCTTTTACCCGATACGGCAGGGCAGGGTGACCGCGCCTGTATAAATCTTGCGGCTTATAGAAAAAATGGAGTAAAGAATTTCCGTAAGATTTCATTTTACAGTATCTTGCGGAGCAATCTTAAAACGATATAATTATGAGTATATTTAACCTTTTTCGGGGAAAAGATAAAAGTCGGGAAGCAGGATATCCGAAGGAATTGATGACTGATGTATACTGGGCGTTTTATGGCGGCACATATTCTTCGGAAAAAGACTTTGTACAGGCCGTTGACAAATACCATACCGAACTGGAACGGAAAGCGGAATGGCGTCCCGGAGAAGTGGCGCTTCAAAGCAAAGAAGTAATCATCCTGTATTCTTACTGGGATGAAAACGAAGACGACGAAGTAGAGGCAGATTTCAGTCTGGTAGCCGATAAAAACTTTTTTACAGCCGGCGAACTCCTGTTTAAAATACATAACAAGGTGGTAGAAAACCTGCAAGACGACGATCATCATTTCTTTGAGGGGCTTACTTTATATACGGAAAACGGCCACGAAACCCATATACCCGGTTATGCCCTGATGCAGGGCAGTTGACAGGTACTGCGCTGGGATGTATTTAAATCTTTTATCCTATCTTTGCAGTTCATTAAAGATAGAAGTTATGATTTCGGTTGACGGACTGACGGTTGATTTTGGCGGGTTTACCCTGTTTGACGATATATCATTTGTGGTTAATAAAAAAGACCGCATCGCCCTGGTGGGCAAGAATGGCGCAGGAAAGAGCACCATGCTTAAAATATTTGCCGGACTGCAGTTACCCACTTCGGGCGTCGTTACTGTTCCCAAAGACGTTACGGTGGGATATCTTCCTCAACAAATGAAAGCGGCCGGCGGTCGTACCGTAAAGGAGGAGGCCGAATGTGCCTTTGAACATATCCATGAACTTGAAAAAGAGATAGAAAAGCTGAATAATGAATTGGCTGAACGTACCGATTACGAATCGGAATCGTATCATAACCTGATTGATAAGCTCATGCGCCAGACGGAGCTTTTCCGGATGATGGGAGGGAATAATTACATGGCCGACCTGGAGCGGACGCTTATGGGACTGGGCTTTATGCGTACGGATTTTGACCGCCCTGCGTCCGAGTTCAGCGGCGGATGGCGCATGCGTATCGAGCTGGCAAAACTCCTGTTGGCCCGCCCGGACGTTTTATTGCTTGACGAACCTACCAACCACCTGGATATTGAATCTATCCAATGGCTTGAAAACTTTATTGCCACACGCGCCAACGCCGTTATACTTGTATCGCACGACCGGGCGTTTATTGATAACACAACCTTTCGTACGATTGAAATTGAGCTTGGAAAGATATACGATTATAAGGTAAGGTATTCCGACTATGTAACGCTGCGTAAAGAACGTAGGGCACAGCAATTGCGGGCTTATGAAAATCAGCAGAAAAAGATAGCCGGTACGGAGGCCTTTATTGAACGGTTTCGTTACAAAGCTACCAAAGCCGTACAGGTACAGTCCCGTATCAAACAACTGGAAAAGGTGGAACGAATAGAGGTAGACGATACGGATAATTCGTCGCTGAACCTGAAGTTTCCGCCGGCTCCCCGTTCCGGCTCGTATCCGGTAATTGTAGACGGCGTTGCCAAAAGATACGGCTGCCATGTCGTGTTTGAACAGGTAACATTTACTGTTAACAGGGGGGATAAGGCGGCCTTTGCAGGCAAGAATGGCGAAGGAAAATCTACCCTTGTGAAATGCATCATGGGCGAAATTGATTATGAAGGGAAACTTCAACTGGGGCATAATGTAAAAATAGGTTATTTTGCCCAGAACCAGGCGCAGTTGCTGGATGAAAAGTTAACGGTATTTGAAACGATAGACTATGTAGCCCGGGGGGATATACGTACCAGGATACGGGATATTCTGGGAGCCTTTATGTTTGGGGGCGAAGCTTCGGACAGGAAAGTCGGCGTTCTTTCGGGTGGAGAGCGAAGTCGCCTGGCGATGATTCGCCTGCTGCTCGAGCCGGCGAATCTTTTAATCCTTGACGAGCCTACCAATCACCTGGACATGCGTTCGAAAGATGTGCTGAAAAATGCATTGAAGGAATTTGACGGAACCGTGATTATCGTATCGCACGACCGCGAATTCCTTGACGGGCTGGTAAACAAAGTATATGAGTTTGGCGCCAAACGGGTGACAGAACATTTGGGAGGCATATACGAATTTCTTGAACGGAAAAAGATGGAAAGCCTGCGCGAACTGGAACTTTCGGCCGTACAGAAAACGGTTTGGGGCGAAGGGGAGCGCCCTGCTCCAAACAAATTGTCTTACGAAACAAGGAAAGAACACGGTAAGGCAATAAAAAGAACGGAAAAAGCGATTATCGAGGCGGAAAATAAAATAACTGGTCTGGAAAATACGGTTAAATGGCTGGAAGAGCGTTTGTCCATGCCGGAAGAAGCCTCCAGCGCTTCGCTCTGCAACGAATATTTGGAATTAAAAAAAGAGATATCGGAAACAATGGATAAATGGACTGAATTAACGATCGAACTGGAGGAATTAAACGCTAAGGCAGACGCCTCTGATTTTTAATTATTCCCCAAGTTCCGTTTTCAGCATTTAAAAAAAAAAATTCCCTTTGTGATTTTTCCTTCCGGACGCCTCCTGAGCAACGTGAAATAAATACTGTGTAATGGTTTTTCTGTTCCCGGAGAGACAAATGTTAGCAACTCCCGGCGAAGCGACTGGGGGTTAGCGTCAGGGAACGCCTGCGGCGCCAGGGAACGAAAACGGGTATATCCCGTTTATTTTTATACGCTTTCTTATATCCCCTGGATGGATGGCATGCAGGGACGTAAAATAAGCGGCGGCTCTTTTATAACAGGCGTACATATCCCTGTAATTTGCCGGATGGCATGCAAGGACATAAAACAAGCGGAGACAGGGCAAAAAACAAAGCGCCGCCGGTTTTTTCATGTAAAATTTGCCAAAAACCAAACAGGAAATGAAAAAAATCTCCCGTATGTCCGTTTCCATCGCC
>JAIRYL010000185.1 GCA_031267775.1 Tannerellaceae bacterium | reverse complement strand
TTTACCAGCGTAAGATGGATTTTCCCCAAAGCGTCTTTCGAGGCCGAAACGCTTACGGCGTCTATCGCCTGTCCATTCAATTCATATTTGCCGGAAGTAAAAGACACGGGTAGCAGCGTGGCGTCTTGATGCACCTTATATAGATAGTAAACCCAGTAGGTTGGGGTGAGCAGCATTTTTTCCTTGTCGGTCAGGATAACGGCTTGCAGCACGTTGACGGTTTGCGCGATATTAGCCATTTTCACGCGGTCGCAATGCGCATTGAAAACGTTGAGGTTTACGGCAGCCAGAATAGCGTCGCGCAGGGAATTTTGCTGATACAGAAAACCGGGATTAGAACCAGGTTCCACGTCTGTCCAAACGCCCCACTCGTCGGTCATCAGCCCGATACGCTTTTGCGGGTCATACCTGTCCATAATGGTAGAATGTTTTGTCAGCAATTCATCCATAAAGAGCGTCCGCTGAATGGTAGCAAAGTATTCCGCTTCGTCAAACTGCGTGGCCGAACCCTTCTTTCCCCAGTTGCCGGTAGGGATGGTATAATAATGTAAGGAGAGGCCTTGCATCTGGTATCCAACGTTTTTCATGAGGGTTTCCGTCCAGTCGTAATCGGCCGCGTTGGCTCCGCAGGCAATTTTGTAGAGGCGGTTGTCGCCATAGTTGCGGCAGTAGGTAGCGTAGTGGCGGTAGAAGGCGGCATAGGTATCGGGCGTCATGTTTCCTCCGCATCCCCAGCTTTCGTTTCCTACGCCCCAGAAACGTACGTTCCAGGGTTTCTCGCGGCCATTTTGTTTGCGGAGGTTAGCCATCGGGCTTTCGCCGTCGAAGGTAATGTATTCCACCCACTTCGACATTTCCTCCACGCTCCCGCTGCCGAGGTTGCCCGATATGTAAGGCTCGCAGCCCAACTGTTCGCAAAGGTCAAGAAATTCATGCGTGCCAAAACTATTGTCTTCCGTTACGCCGCCCCAGTGGGTGTTCACCATTTTAGGACGTTCGCTGCGCGGGCCTATCCCGTCCATCCAGTGATATTCGTCGGCAAAGCATCCGCCCGGCCAGCGCAAATTAGGAACGCTGATATCCCTCAGCGCTTTCACCACATCATTCCGAATGCCGCGCGTGTTAGGAATCGGCGAATCTTCGCCAACCCAATAGCCGCCGTAAATACAATGTCCAAGATGTTCGGAGAAATGTCCGTAGATATGTTTACTGATGACGTCTCTGCCTTGGTCGACATTAACCGTCAGTTTGTTTTGCGCCGATGCGCAGACGCCGAACAGTGCGGCGATACAGCATACTAATACTTTTTTCATTACGTTATCTATTAATTAAAGGTGGTACTTCGCTATCCTTTTTTCATTTTCATCCGAAATATTCATAACCGGAATTATTTTTACAAAAATAACATCCGCTAAACGATTTCACCCCATCGCCGCTAAACAAATTTAGGTGAAAATCATATATCAAGATATTTAGCCGATTAAAAATTTATTCATTAGAAGAAAAATACACAAAAAAAAGAAACACAGTTCTGCTTCAACAGATTAAAAAAAGAGATAACGATTTGTCCGGCTCGCCAGTAAAAAAACCTGTGTCTCCATACAAACGTAACAGACCTGCCGGGCATAATACTTTTATTGTATACTATGTCGTATCGATCCTGTCATCAGGAGACAATTAATTTTATCCTCGTTCGCTATCATTAATATCCAGGATTCAGCGTCTTTCCGCCAAAGGAATGAGTAGTTCTTTCAAAAAAAACCGGGGTGGAATACTTCTGACAATTTTATTTCAAAACCGCGATATTGAGTTCCGAAATCCTGTTAATGCCAATAAATAAAAAAAGAGGGCGGTAAAAAAATTTAGACGCCCTCTTCATATATGAAAAAAAGCCGCACTGCAGATATGAACAAACTCCGTATGACAGGATTTGAGCGCTTTGGCATCTTTGTAATCCGCCGTGCAAAGCATACCCGAAGGTTGCGGCCCGCCATTGATGACAAGAGCTATGTCTCGGAATTGTATTTTACTGATGAGTTTCCCAATCGAACAAGTGCGGCTTAGCTCATCATTTCTTATTCTTATTAATACAAATATAAAGAGAAGGTTTAGAACTTCCAAATAAAAACGCTTAAAAAAGGGGTAAACGCTTTTACTTTACTTTGTCTATAATAGCTTTGAACGCTTCGGGATGATTCATTGCTAAGTCGGCCAACACCTTACGGTTGATTTCAATACCTTTAGCATGTAAAGCTCCCATAAAACGGGAATAAGACAAACCTTCCAAACGCGCTGCAGCGTTGATACGCTGTATCCACAATGCGCGGAAGTTACGTTTTTTGTTACGACGGTCGCGATAAGCATACGTTAAACCTTTTTCCCACGTGTTCTTCGCAACTGTCCAAACATTTTTACGAGCGCCATAATATCCTCTCGTAAGTTTCAGAATCCGCTTTCTTTTTGCTCTTGAAGCAACATGATTTACTGACCTTGGCATAATTTTAATCTGTTTTTGAATGTTAGCGTCGTCTCTCCGGGACGAACTTTTTTGCTAAATACATTCGGTTAATAAAAATCGTTTAAAACTCGTTGACTTAAAAGGGTTACTTTAAACAAAGAAGTTCTCTCACATTATTCACATTAGAAACGTGTACCAATCCAACGTGTGTAAGATTTCTCTTTTGCTTTTTAGTCTTCTTTGTCAGAATGTGACTCTTATAAGCATGTTTTCTCTTGATTTTACCTGTTCCGGTAAGGGCGAACCTCTTTTTGGCGCCGGAATTAGTCTTCATCTTAGGCATTTCCCAATTTTATTTTAATTATTACTATATTTTTCCCGTCGCCGGGAGTTTTTATTCTTTACCTTCTGTTTTTTCTTTTTTCCCAGCCTCCGCTTTTGGCTTTAGCGTAATAATCTTTTTAGGCGCTACCGGCGCCTGTTGTTGTGGCGGTTGCTGTGGCGGTTTCGGATTAGAAGTATTTGGCGATCCGGCTTTTTTCGGCGAAAGCATAATAATCATTCTTTTTCCTTCTAAAACAGGAAGTTGCTCTACCTTGCCGTAATCTTCCAAGTCATTGGCAAAACGAAGTAACAAGACTTCTCCCTGCTCTTTAAATAAGATAGAACGTCCTTTAAAAAAGACGTATGCTTTCACTTTTGCTCCTTCTTCCAGAAAGCCTTTAGCGTGTTTCAGTTTAAAATTATAATCGTGATCGTCTGTTTGCGGTCCGAAACGGATCTCTTTTACTATAACTTTTACGGACTTAGCTTTCTGTTCTTTCTGACGCTTTTTCTGTTGATAGAGGAATTTTTGATAATCGGTTACTCTACAAACGGGGGGATTAGCATTAGGTGAAATTTCGACCAGGTCAAGACCTTTTTCGTCTGCGATTTTAAGCGCCTCTGATATTGAATAAACACCCTGTTCCACGTCGTCACCTACAAGACGAACTTCACGAACACGGATACGCTCATTAATTCTATACTGATCTTTCAGATTGTCATTCTTCATTAAAAATGTTTATTCTCCTCGTTATTAATACTTTTAAGTTACTATTTTTCTTTGTTTTTCTGCCAGCGATTCATCATTCTTTCTACTTCATCATTTAAAAGCGCAGCAAATGTAGTAATTTCCATGGAACCTTTATCACCTTCGCCCTGTTTTCTTACCGAAACTTCATTATTTTCAGCTTCTTTCTCTCCAACAATAAGCATATAAGGGATACGTTTCAATTCATTATCACGTATTTTACGTCCTACTTTTTCATTTCTGTCATCCACTATTACGCGAATATCCTGATCTTCCAAGCGGCGGGCAACTTCCCATGCATAATCATTATACTTTTCGCTTACTGGCAAAACAGCTACCTGATCCGGCGTAAGCCATAAGGGGAATTTGCCTCCCGTATGTTCTATCAATACGGCTACAAAACGCTCCATAGAACCGAATGGGGCGCGGTGAATCATTACAGGACGGCGCTTTTTGTTGTCTTCGCCGGTATATTCCAATTCGAAACGTTCGGGTAAACTGTAATCTACCTGAATAGTTCCCAATTGCCAGCGCCGGCCAATAGCATCCCTGACCATAAAGTCTAACTTTGGTCCGTAGAAAGCAGCTTCGCCCAGCTCTACCTTTGCTTTCAAGCCGGCTTCGCGGCAGGCTTCTATAATAGCTGTTTCGGCTTTTTCCCAGTTTTCTTCCGAGCCGATATATTTTTCTTTGTGCTCCGGGTCGCGTAAAGATATTTGCGCTTCAAAATTCTCAAAGTCGAGCGCTTTGAAAATAATAAAGATAATATCCATTACTTTTAAAAATTCTTCTTTCAACTGGTCGGGGCGGCAGAATAAGTGCGCGTCGTCCTGCGTGAAGCCGCGTACGCGGGTTAAGCCATGCAACTCGCCGCTTTGCTCATAGCGATATACTGTTCCAAATTCGGCAAAACGAATGGGAAGGTCTCTGTATGAACGGGGGGCGAGTTTATAAATTTCGCAGTGATGCGGACAGTTCATCGGTTTAAGCAGGAACTCTTCGCCCTCCTGCGGCGTATGTATGGGCTGGAAAGAATCTTTTCCGTATTTTTCATAGTGGCCGGAGGTTACATACAATTGTTTTCCCCCGATATGCGGCGTCATTACCTGCTGGTATCCGTATTTTTTCTGGATGCGTTTGAGGAAATCTTCCAGGCGCAGGCGCAATTGCGTGCCGCGTGGCAACCATAAAGGCAAGCCGGCTCCTACGTTGCGCGAAAAAGCAAACAGCTCCAGCTCTTTGCCCAACTTTCTATGGTCGCGCTTTTTGGCCTCTTCCAGGAAAGCCAGGTATTCGTCCAGCATTTTCTTTTTAGGGAAAGTAATACCGTACAGGCGAACCAGTTGCTTGCGTTTTTCGTCGCCTCGCCAGTATGCACCGGCTACGCTTAAAATTTTAACCGCCCTGATATATGATGTATCGGGCAGGTGCGGGCCACGACATAAATCGGTAAAATTACCCTGCGTATAGGTAGTGATAGTTCCGTCGGCCAGTTCGCCTATCAGTTCGGTTTTGTAGACCTCTCCCCTGTCGGCAAACATTTTTATTGCATCGTCTTTGGCAATGCTCCGGCGCTTGATTTCTTCCTTGCGGGAAATGAGTTCCATCATCCTGGCTTCGATGGCCGGGAAATCGCTCTCCTTAATGGTTTGGTCTTCGCCCGGGTCTACGTCGTAATAGAAACCGTTTTCAATGGCCGGGCCGATACCGAATTTTATATCCGGATAGAGTTGTTGCAGGGCTTCTGCCATCAGGTGGGCGCTGGAGTGCCAGTAGGCATGTTTGCCCTGGTCGTCGTCCCATTTTAGTAATTTGACTGTGGAGTCCTGGTTTATGGAGCGGGAGAGATCCCATGTTTCGCCATTTACATCGGCGGCCAGGACGTCTTGCGCCAAACGCGGACTGATGCTTTTGGCTATTTCGAGGGGCGTTACCCCTTCCTGATATTCTCTTACGGAATGATCGGGGAATATAATCTTTATCATACTTATATTATACTATTATGGATGCAAATTTACGATTCTTTTCTGAAATATCCTTCCTTAGGAAGCGTCTGGAAATAAATTATACATGTATCGGCCTGTTTTCCGCCATCCTTCAGCCTTAATGGTTTGTTCCTTCAAACAAGTCGTGCGTTTCTCTTTGCCCGGCTGAGGCAGTTTTGAAATTGTTGAAGGCGTAGCTAAGGGTGAGCATAATCAGCGGGTATCTGGGGCTTATCCGGGTGTAGGACTGCAAGACGGCCGTGTTGATGCGGCTGTTATAGCGGGCAGAATTGAAGACGTCGCGGAAGGCCAGCGTGGCGTTTAGTTTACGCTTGAATAATTGCCGGCGGATGGCCAGATTGGCATACCAGAAAGCATCGGTACGTCCCTGCGTGGTGACGGAAGGGCCTATGAAATTGCCGTCGAACTGGATTCGGGTGTATTTTCCCATATCAAATCCGTTGTTCAGCGCTATTTCGTAATTGAGGCTTTCTTCGTCGCTATTGCCCAGTTTATATTCGTTTTCCACTTTATAGTGGTAGAGGCTTCCGTTCAGGTTAACGTTCCAGCAGCGGATGGGTTGAACCTGCAGGTTTAATTCAAGGCCGGTAGAATAATCGTGGCCTACGTTAGCCATTGAATCGAGGGTAACGCCAGCTTCGTAAGGCACGCGCAGGCGTTCTATCTTATCTTTTCTTTTACGATGGAAGAGGGTGGCCGAAAGAGAATGAATGCTTATGCTTTTTTTGTAATTCAGCTCGTAGGAGTCGATGTATTCGGGGCGGACGTCCGGGTTACCGATTTCGGCCGAGTAATAATCGCGGTAGGTGATGTAAGGCTCCATGTAGAATAGCTGCGGACGGGTGGTGCGCCGGGAGAAAGAAGCCATAAGGACATGCTGGCGGGGGAAATTATACCCTATGTGCGCCGAAGGGAAAAACTCAAACCGGTTTACCGTGCGGTTTGCCCATTCTTTGGAACTTTTTAATACGCGATGGGTATGTTCGGCGCGTACGCCTGCCTGAAATTGGAACGATTTGTAGCTATCGGCCAGAATAGCGTAAAAGGAATTGATTCCGCGCTGGAAGTAGAATGTATTGTAGATATCGTCTCGCCAGTAAAATACATTTTGAGAGGGATTCCAGAACTCCATACTATAGTCCCCGTCTTCGAGGTAAGAGAAGTATTGGTATCCGGCTTCGAGGCGTCCGGTTTCGCGGTAAGGATGGATGTAGTCGAGATTTGCCCGTACAGTCCAGCGATGTTCGTCTTCATAAGCCCGGTGTCCCTGCTGGCGAAGCCCGCGGACGTCTATGAGGTCGCTGGAGAAATACTCCAGAGCGTCTCCCCCATATTTAGCGTAGAAACTGCCGGAAAGGTCGCGCCCTTTATCATTCCATTTATGCGTAAAGCCGGCGGTTCCCTGAAAGTACGTTTCATCTATTTCATACCTGTCGTGGCTGAGGTAAGCGCCCTGTTCAAAGACGGCGCCGCCGGCTTTGCGCTCCTCCGAATAGTCGAGGTTACCGTTTCGGTTAGTACCCCCATAGCCGCCCTCCACGTCGAGGTTGAAGGTAGTCTGGGGCAGGGAATAGAGCCAGCCTGTTTTGAGCGAATAGTTGTATCCGCGACTTCGGCGAGGCCCGCTTGAGTGAGAAGTGGTAGCCGTGTCGGTAACAAGGGTTGTTTTTTCCTGATTAAAATCGCTTTTTCGCACCCGTTCGGCGTACGAACCCCCCAGATACCAGCGCAGCTTATTGTTTTGCCGGGCAAGCAAGAAATCCATCGCACGCGAATAGACGGAGCTTCCGCTTACATTTACCATTCCGTTGAACCCGTGCTGCGTATGTTTTTTGGTAATTATATTGATGATACCCACGTCGCCTTCGGTATCGTGGCGCGCGGAAGGGGTGGTGATGATCTCGATATTGTCGATAAGTCCCGACGGGATTTGTTCCAGGGCTTGCGTACCGGAAAAGATGCTGGGTTTGCCGTCTACATATACGGCAAAACCGGCGCTTCCGCGAAAGGTAACGTTACCTTCGGCGTCGACACGTATGGAGGGCGTATTTTCCAGTATATCGACGGCCGAACCTCCGCTGGCCAGGAGGTTTCCGGAAGCCTCGATCACCTTTTTGTCTAATTTATAAATAATCTGTTTTTTTTGCGCTACCACCTCTACCTCAGCCAGTCCTACTTCGAGGGGCTTCATTTCGATAACGCCGGCGTCGAACACAGGGGTTGAAGCGCTTAGCACGATACCGGAACGGGTATAAACGTCGAAGCCTACCAGCCTGACAAACAGGGTATACTCGCCGTAGGGCGTAAGGGTAATGGCAAAGCTTCCGTCCGACTGGGGCAAGGTGTGCGAAACCGGATTTTCATTTCCGTTTGCAAAGAGAAGTACATCGGCAAAATCAATGGGTTTGCGGCTGCCTGCTTCAACAAGTTTTCCTTTAATCAGTGAATCAACGGCCGCGCTTGCCGCAGAAGCAAGGCTCAACAATACAAGCATGAGATAAAAACACTTCTTCATTTCTTTCATTATGGATTAGTTTATAGAAGGCATAAAGTTACTGTTTATAGTATAAATTCCTAACCGGTCGCTCATTATTTTCGGTACAAACCTGCATGAGGGGGGTAACGATTAGCAGAAAACAGGACAATGCGTATACATACATACATATATATATATGTATACGCATCCCCCAAGAGGGGGTAGCCTCCTTAGGGTAGAGGGCGTCAGATACCTTCTTTCAGCCGGATGATCTCATCCAGCGGCAATCCCGTAAATTTGCTTATTTCCTCCGGCGACAGGCCGCTTTTTAAAGCGCTGACGGCAATCCCGACCGTCGCTTTCGCCAGGCCTTTCGCCAGACCTTCTTCGAGTCCTTCCTCGCGCCCTTTCGCCAGACCTTTTACCAGGCCTTCCTCGCGTCCTTCCTCGCGCCCTTCCTCGCGTCCTTCCTCGCGTCCTTTTTCCATCGCGTCGGACTGGCGGCTGCGTTCGTCCATCGCTGCCATTTTCACCTCGTCGTAGGCCAGGAGCTGGTTTCTGTTGTAGGCGCC